>JBGVRF010000052.1:0-5788 GCA_045128175.1 Candidatus Scatosoma sp. | reverse complement strand
CGTGTGGATGGCAAAACGGTATTTACCGACGATACGTGGCGCGCGACTTGTAACGATCACGTTTTTCATCCCACGAAATGCGACAACAGTCTTATCGGCGAGGGAATGACGCCGAACACGGTTCGTTTACCAATCAAGGAGATCAAGCCTGTGGCATTGCTCCAAACGGAAGAAGGAATCGTGTACGATTTTGGGAAAGAAATATTCGCATTCGTGCGCCTCGAGGGGATAACGGATGCAACGGCGCCGATCATTTATTACGGAGAAAGCTTGAAAGAGGTGACCGATCCCGAGCATTGCGAGCTGATCTCTACCGATCTCACGGTTGCAGACGGCGTTGCGACGACAGGGATCGCAAAGGCGTTTCGATACGTCAACGTGAAAGACGTTGCCTTTGAGCGGATAACGGCGTTGTTCGAATATCTCCCTGTAGAATCGAAAAACTATTTCGTCTGCGATGACGAGCTACTTAACAGGATCTACGAGGTTTCGCAGTATACGCTGTCGTTGAATACGAGAGAATTTCTCATTGACGGTATCAAGCGTGACAGATGGGTGTGGGGAGGCGATGCGTATCAGTCCTATCTCATGCACTATTACAGCTTTTACAACAAGCCTGTTATTAAGCGTACGATGACGGCACTTTTTGGACGGTCTCCATTCAATCTGTATATGAACCATATCATGGATTATACGTTTATGTGGATCGTTGGTTTTTATGAGTACTATTGCTATACGGGCGATAAAGAATATGTAAAAGAGAACCTGTATAAAATGTTCGAGGTCATGGACCATTGTCTTGGTAGGCGGGATAAAAACGGGTTAATGGATTCCCGTCCGGAGGATTGGGTATTTGTCGATTGGGCGCAGCTGGACAACAGTGGCGAAGTGTGTTTTGAACAGATACTTATGCTCGCTGCATTAAAAAGATGCGTTCAGTTGGCGGAGCGTTTCGGGAAAACGGAACGCGCGAAAAAATACGCCGAGATCCTTGCGCAGACCGAAGGCAAGCTTGAACAGTTTTGGAATGACGAGAAAAAAGCATACATTTATTCGTATAAAGACGGCCGACCTGACGGCGTAGTGGTAAAGCATCCCAACTTGTTCGCTATCCTCTATGATCTTTGCGACGAGGAAAGAAAACAGGTCATTTCCGAAAACGTATTGAAAAATCCCGCAGTTCCTGCGATCACAACGCCGTATATGCGCTTTTTCGAGTTGGCGGCTTGTTGCGAAATCGGCGAAACTGAGTACGTGCTTGACGAGATCCGCGATTATTGGGGCGGAATGTTGGACGAAGGGGCTACTTCTTTCTGGGAATCGTACGATAAGACGCAGAAAGGGGATGAAAAATACGCAATGTACGATCGGCGTTACGGCAAGAGTCTTTGTCATGCGTGGGGCGCAAGTCCGCTCTATCTCATCGGTAAGTATGTGGTCGGGTTGACCCCTGAGGGTTACGGTAAGTCTTTTGTTTTGAAGCCACAGCTTGCGGGGTTAAAAAAATTTGCGGCAGGCATGCCTTTGTCCGAAGGTATGGTCGAATTGATCGTGACAGAAGAAAACGTAGTCGTTTGTAGCAGCGATCTGGACGGAACGCTGATCATCGACGGAAAAACCTACGAGATCAAAGCAAAGCAGCGGCTTGAGGTCAGCCGAAAATGATCTTTAATATTAAAATGTTCGAACCGGAAAAATCGTATGCCGTCGTCAAAAGCGAAGGATACGAATCCGTCCTCCGGCACAGTCACGAATTTGTCGAGATCGTATACGTGGAGAGCGGTACGGCAGTGCAAACGCTCAATTACGAAACGATCAATCTGAAAAAAGGGGATCTCTTCGTGGTGTTCGACGACAGTCAGCATTCGATCCGTCCCACTTGCGATGAAAAAGATTTTCGCTTGATCAATATTATTTTTCAGAAAGAATTTATCGATTTCGATTGGTCGGTGCTTACGCCGATCACACCGTTCAACACCTTGCACAATCGGGAATTTGCAGATTTCATCGGAATGGCATTGAAGAAATACGAGGAGCGAGGCGCGTACGCCGACGAGGCGGTGAAAGGGTATATTTATCTGATCCTGAGCAGCCTTGCGGAGTTGTATTTGTCTATGGCGAATAAAAACGTCAAGCAAAACCGCAATCGCACGTATGTAATGGTGGCAGTCAAATACATTTCTGAAAATTTCCATCGGAAACTCGATTTGAAAAAGATTGCCGAACACGTCGGGCTCAGTGCGGGATATTTACAAAAGATATTCCATAAAGAACGCCAGACGTCGATCATCGAATATCTGCTTCGGTATCGGGTAGAGCAAAGCTGTAAGCAACTGATCGAAACGGAAAAAACGATCACGGAGATCAGTTACGATATCGGGTTTTCCGATCCGAAAAATTTTCATTATACATTTAAGAAAGTATTCGGCATGACGCCGAACGAATATAGGCTTGCGCACAAACGCGCGCCGTTATAAAAGGATAGGAGGTAAAATTATGGAAAACACACTTATAGCCCCGACTCCGAAGACGAAACGTCTACAGATCAGTTCGGAGAAGGGGAAAGGTGTAATCAGCATTTCCTTGTTGGCGATAAGCTTGATTTGTTTCGTTTTCTGTTCGTTGTTCAGTAAAAATCAGCTTGCCGACGGCATCAGCGTTTCGTTTAACGGGCTTGACCTGCTCGCGATGCTTTTTAAAGGCGGAGAGTATATGCTGATGTACAACATGGACGACGGAAAGGGGAATCCTTTTGAAATGGAGCTCACGATCCAATATCCGATGCTGATGTGCTATCTGACGCTGATCGCACTCGTATTGCTTATCGGACTTTTGGTCTTTCAGGTATTACGTTATACAAAACTTAAAGGTAACGCGCGGGTATCTAAGATTTCTGCTTATGCAAACTTTGCCGTGTCGGCGGTATTGGTTGCCGTGTACGTTTATCTGTTGTTCTGCAAAGTAGAAGCGTTTGATTTTTACGGCGATGAAACGGAATTTTATCGCGTATTCGAGGTCAAGGTGACGATACTTCTCGTTGCACTGTGCGTTTTAGCGAACGGTTTTATTGAACTTAAATTGCAGGAAAAGACAATTCCTTTGGTGAAGCGCTTTTTACCGATCTATGGATTTATGATCATTCCTCTGGCGTTGATCTTTATTTTCAATCTGTATCCCATTTTGTTACAGACGGTCATGTCTTTCAAAAATTATACCCTTTCGCAAGGCGTGTGGGGTGGTGAATGGGTCGGTTTCCAGCATTTTAAAACGATCTTTACGGACAGCTCGATGCTTACGGTCATTGGCAGAACGGTGTATATCAGCTTGATCCGATTATTTGTCGGTATTATTCCCCCGCTGATCCTTTCCGTTTGCTTGTACGATTTGAAGAGTACCAAAGCAAGAAGCGTATTCCAGAACATCGTATATATCCCACATTTCTTCAGTTGGGTAGTCGTTTATGCGATCTGCTATTCTTTGCTCAGCCCCGAAGGCTTGATGAACTCTATGTTCGGTTCGACGACGGATTATATGGTATCTGAGCAGTGGTTCCTTCCCATCGTTATCATTTCAGCGGTTTGGAAAGAGCTCGGTTGGGGAACGATTTTGTATTTGGCAGCGCTTTCGGGCGTAGACGTCGCCTTGTACGAAGCCGCGAAGATCGACGGCGCAACGCCGATACAGCGTATCGTGCATATTACCATTCCCAGCATTAAAAATACGATCATCTTTTTGACGATCATGTCGCTTGGTAACGTACTGAAAGGCGCCGGAGGCGAACAGCTGCTGCTGTTCTACAGCGCAACAACGAAGGAACAGGCGCTCGTCATCGACACGTGGTTGGTTTGGGAAGGTATCACAAAACCCGAAAACTACAGTTTGGGCGCGGCAATGTCTTTCTTCCAGTCGGGTATCGGTATGGTGATGGTTCTCGGCTTTAACTGGTTCTCGAAGAAGTTCTTCGAAGTGAGTATTTGGTAAAGGAGGTAAATGCATTATGACGTCAAAGACACAAGAAAAAATTTATGATGTGATCATTTATCTCATTTGCGGTTTGGTTGCGTTGCTGTGCTTGTATCCGTTGCTTTATACGGTGCTGGTATCCTTCTGTGCTCCGCAGGACATCAACGCATCCTATTTCTTACCCATCCCCAAACAATTTACGGTGCAGGCGTACGCGCAGGTTTTGACGGCGGGCGGTTATATTGTAACGGCGATCGGCGTATCGATTTTTCGAACGGTGGTCGGTACGGTTCTCAGCCTTGTATTCTGCGCAATGCTGGCGTACGCATTGTCAAGAAGTAGCCTTCCGGGCAGAAATTTGGTCATCAAATTGATCCTGTTCTGCATCTTGTTCAATGGCGGTTTGATTCCCACGTATGAAGTTATCGAAAGCTTGGGGTTGACGGATACGATCTGGGTATACGTTATCCCGAACATCATGAACGTTTGGAATGTTATCGTTATTAAGCAATTCTTTGAAGGGCTTCCCAAAGAAATCGAAGAAGCGGCGACGATCGACGGCGCAAACGAATGGCAGATATTCCTCTGCGTGATCTTGCCTATGTCCAAGCCTGTTATGGCTGCGATTGGGTTGTTCACGATGGTAGGGCAGTGGAACAGCTGGTTCGACGCATTCTTATACGTCCGCAACAGAAACGATCTGTGGCCCTTGCAATATTATATACAGATCTCGTTCAATAACCTCAATCAGATCAACCAAGGCAATATCGAAGATCTCGAACAGATCATCAACCTTGGCACGTTGGACGATATGACGATCAAAATGGCGCTTACCGTGGTAGGTAGCTTACCTATCTTGATTGTATATCCGTTCTTCCAAAAATACTTTACCAAAGGAGTTTATGTCGGTTCTGTAAAAGGCTGACAAAGGAGATATCATGAAGAAAAACTTATTAAAAACAATCGTATCGACAACACTTTTGCTCGCCATCGGCTGTGCGTCGGTTGGCTGTAACAGCAATGCTTTGGAAGGCAACGAAGGTCCGACGAAATATAATGTTTCATTGCTTTTGCAGGGCTGGACGAACACGCCTACAACGGCGGATGATCCCTATAAAGCTTGGATCTCGGAGAATTACGATCTCAACGTAACGATGAACGCCACGACGGATTTCACCAACGCCGTCATGATCGGGTTCAACTCCAAAAACAAACCCAACATCATTTCCTTTCCCGATTTCACATCCTTCCAGTCTTTAAGAACGCAAGGCGTATTGCTGGAGGATTGGACGCCTTATCTTGATTTGATGCCCAATTTCAAGAAGATGCTTTTGACGGACAGTCAGGCGTTCACCAAACAGGTTTTGACCGATTTGAACGGTAAGCTTAATGCAATCTGGACACCTTCCAGCGCTCCCACATGGTCGTTGAAGATCCGTGAAGATTGGGCTGACGAGTACAGAGCAACAATGGTGGATTATGATAAAAACGGCAACGCAACGAGCGTTGTGGACGACGTATACATTCCTGCAGGCGCTACGGCGACGGAGGGTGAAGAATGGATGCCCAACACTCCCGACGATCTGCTCAATTTTGCAAGATGGATCAAGGTGTTCAAAAACCAAGGACTTGAAAAAGCGGACTATTTCGGGTTTACGACGGCGGGCGGCGGCACCAGCCTCGGTACGTTGGAAACGTGGATGCCTTTGATGTGGGGCCGCGTTCCCGTTGCGCCTTACGGATTTTACGTAAACAGCGACAATGAAGTTGCATTCTCGACGACGGACGGCACATTTGAGCCGTATCTTAACTATTTGCGTCAGAT
>JBGVRF010000051.1:0-9752 GCA_045128175.1 Candidatus Scatosoma sp. | reverse complement strand
AAAAATACTTACTCCGCTGATGAAATTTTTTGCGTCTTCAGTTTGCTTGGGAAATCTGTTGACGGTAAACGTGCAGATCACGGCATTGGGCGGCGCGGCAGCGCTGGAAAACGTGACGTTACAAGGCGTGTTTTTTGCATTGGAAACGGGTGCAACAGTCGCTTATTGCGCAGGTGTATGGCTGAAAAATTTCAAAACCTCTTTCGATCTGCGTCGGTTGTTGAAAGGGGTGCTTGCTTTGCTTTGCATGATCGCAGTGTCCATTCCCGTGTTCGCGTTGCAGGTATTTTTCGACGTCGGTCCGAAAACGATCGTCTTAAAAGGCTTCAGTCAAGCGCATCGTTTGGTCTTGTACGGGGCGTTCGTGCTGCCGGTGCTCATCGGCCTTGCATTTTCCCGTTTCGATTACGCGCATAAGCGTTACGCATTGCTGTACATGAGTCTTGCAACGCTTGCCACTTTCTGTTATAAATATACGTTTGCGACCTTTACGGATATGACAAAATGGCCGTTGCATATCTGTAATACGGCAATGTTTATCGTTGCGCTTTGTCTGATCTTTAAATTGAATAAGGTATTCTACTTCACCTTATTTATCAACGTTCTCGGCGCTTTTCTGGCAATGTTGTTCCCCAATACGAGCGACACCACGTATATGTTCAGTGTACGTAGCTTGGAATTCTGGATCAATCACTATTGCGCGTTTTTCATGCCTGTCGTCATCATCATGCTGAGGTTGTACGAACGGCCGAAAATGAAACTGTTCGCGTATTCGCTGATCGGCTTTACCGCGTATTATTTGTTGGTGCTTTTCGCAAATGCTTGGTTGACGAATTACGATCCGAATATAGACTTTTTCTTCATCAATAGCGATTTTATTGCGGAAAAGCTGGGCAGATGGGCGGAGGACCTGAGAAATATCACGGCGGTGCTTCAACCGACGGAGGGCGTCACGCTCACCTTTTATCCCGTTTACCAAGCGTTATATTTCCTCGTCTACGTTTTACTTTCTTTTGGGATGTGGTTTTTATACGAGTTGCTGTTTCAGGTGGCAGACTTATACGTGGATATATGGCATAGAAACAAAAAGATCAACGCGGACAAGCTGGCTTTGGAGGTCAGCCGTATCAATGTAAATTTATCGGAGCCGATGGATATGGAAGCGGTCAATAAACTTATTTTAAACAATTTTTGTAAAAAATACGCAACGAGCGACGCCTACGCCGTAAACGGCGCAAATCTTGAGGTGGAGGGCGGTCAGATCTTCGGCTTTCTCGGTCCCAACGGCGCAGGAAAAAGCACGATCATCAAAAGCATCGTCGGAATTCAGGGCATCACGTCGGGTAGCATCACAGTCTGCGGCTACGACGTGGAAAAGCAGTCGGTAGAGGCGAAACTCCAGATCGGGTTTGTGCCCGACCATTACGCATTGTATGAAAACCTGACGGGACGGGAATACGTGAATTACATCGCCGATCTCTATAACGTCAGTAAGGCGGAAAGAGCTGTCCGTATCGAAGAATACGTAGAACGTTTTTACTTGAAGGAAGCGTTTGATAATCCGATCAAAACGTATAGCCACGGTATGAAACAAAAGATCACGATTATGTCCGCATTGGTGCACGATCCCAAGCTCTGGATATTGGATGAGCCGCTTACCGGGCTGGACCCCGAAAGTATCTATCAGGTCAAGGAAGCGATGAAACAGCACGCGAAAGAGGGAAACATCGTGTTTTTCTCCAGCCACATTATAGACGTGGTCGAGCGTATTTGCGACCGTATAGCCATCATTAAAAAAGGTAACATTCTTTGTGAGCGGAGCGTAAAAGAGATAGAAGAATCGGGTGTGGCGTTGGAGGATTTTTATTTGGAAACGATAGGGGAAATCAAACATGCGTGAAGAGATAAAGACCTCGACTCCCCGACGGAGCTCGTTTGCGGTGCTTTGGACGCTGACAAAGATGCAATTGAAGGAAAAACTTGACTTTTCCTATACGCGTAGCTTTAAGAAAACACTGTTTCATACAGTCTTTTTTGCGATCGAATTGATCGCGGTGACGGCGGTGTGTTTTCTGCTGTTTTATGCGGCGAACCTTTTGAAGGTATTCGACGTCAACACGGGCAAGATCCCTTCGGCCATACTGGTGACGGTATTCACGGTGATGATGGCGCTGTCCGTTCTGTTTACGACGGTCGGTCTGGTGAAATCACTGTATCTGTCGAAAGACAATTACGTATTGCTCACTTTTCCGACGACGCCTTCCATGGTGTTTTTGTCGAAATTGTTGGTGTATTACGTATACGAGTTGAGAAAAAATTTCCTGTTTCTTGTGCCTTTCTTTTGCGCGTACGGGCTTTTTCTCGGATACCCTATATATTACTATCCGTGGGTACTTTTGTTTTTTCTGTTGATCGCCGCGATTCCTGTGTTGCTTTCGGCGCTTTTGTCTATGCCGGCACTGTTTGCATATATGTTTTTAAAAAAGATAAAAGTGTTGCAGTACGTTTTGACGGCTTTGCTGTTTGCGGGCGTTATCGCGTTGGTGGTATATTTTACCTTGCAGCTTCCTGAGGAGATCAACTTTTTGAAAACGGGTATTCCCCGTCAGGCGATCAGCGAGCTGACGGGCGGTTTGGCAAGGGCTTTGCCTCCCGTTGCTTGGCTTACGCAACTTTTGATCGGGGAGCCTTACGCAAGTTACGTCAACCCGAACGGTATCCATACGACCAGACCGCAACTTTTTCTTTCTTCTACGTTGCCGATCGCTGCAGGGTTGCTCGCAGGGATCGCATTACTGATCGCGCTTTGCTTCCTGTTTTCTAAACCGTTGTTTTATAAGATGGCGTCCAAGCCCTTCGAGTTTGCAAAACGAACGAAAATAGCTCCCAAGGAAAACAACAAGACGCCCGTGTTTTTTTCCGCGATCAAAAAAGAATGGCTTATCGTACTTCGCGACAGTTCGTTTGTATCTTTGATCGCGCAACTTGTGGTGATCATGCCGTTGGCGATACTTTTTCTCAACGGCTTGTATAAGGCGATGGCAAAAGATTTTATCGGCATACAAATGACGGTGGCTTTTAATCTTCTGATCGTCATGCTGTTTTGTCTTTCTGCCAATATACGTATCGCGGGCGCGTATTCCAAAGATGGATTTTCGGCGTATCTGAACAAAGTACAGCCTTCCACCTACGGCGCGTTACTGTTTGCAAAGCTGACGGTAAACATGGCAGTGGGGCTGGTCGGAATCCTCCTTTCCACGGTCGTATATTCCTTTTTCTATCAGCCGGAAACAGTCAATTTGTTGTTGTTTGCCGTTGCGGCGTATGCATTTTTTATCGCACATCTCTTTTGGAGCGGCGAATTGGATATCATGAATCCTCAATATATGCAATACGCAACGTTTTCCGAGCAATCGAATAACCCCAACGAAAATAAGTCGACGTTATTGACGTTTCTTATTTCCTTTCTCGTTGCATTCGCCGTGTTCCTGCTTGCAATGGAAAACGTGACTGCGGCGTGGATCAAGGTGACCGTTTTTGCAGTTCTTTTCGCCACATTTAGGATCTTCAGCTATTTTATTAAGATCAAGGTATATTATAAGGAGAAATAAGCATGAAAAAAACAGTGATCATTGCAATATTTCTCGTATATCTTGCTTCGATTGTTGCAGTGCAGTTATTCGGCGTTCCTGCGACCGTTCCTGATTCGGGTGTATATATCACGAAGATAACGGTTACGGACGTCAACCTCAGCAACCGCTCGGAAGAGCAAGACAATGAAGTGCGGTTTATGGAATCTACTCAACGTTATTGGTTCTATTTTATCGCAAGCGAGTCCGCCGAGGGGTATACCAGGGAGGAAGAGAGCTTGCAAAACAATCCGAACAGGATCAAGATCGATTACGTTCTCGAACCGAATAACGCGTCGAAAGCGTATTTACAGTACGTCGTGGATAATAATTCCGTTGTGGTGTTAAAGGACACGGACGAGCTGGTATTCTTGAAGGCTGTTTCGGTCAATCTCACCCTTAAAGAATCCAAAGCGGATCACGACGCGCAAACGACGGTAAAAATATCGGCGCGAGTCGGTGGTTAAACAAAAAAATAAACGGCTGATCCCGTTTATCGTTATAAAAAACGAAAAAAATAATCAGGAGTGATGAAATGAATAGAAAAAACAAAATTTTGCTTGCAACAGCGGCGTTTTGTCTTACACTGGGCATGTCTGTCGTTTCCGTCGGCTGCAAAGGCTCGTACGAAATGACGGATTTCGTCGTAGACGGTAGCTCGATCGAATTAGAATATGAGGTCGGCGCATTGGTGGACCTTTCCGCGTTGAAGATGTATGCGCTGTATTCGGACGATTCGAAAGACAACGTCGAGATCGGCGAAGTGCGCGTATATCTCGGAGAAGAGGATATTACGGATAACCTTTTCAAGATTACTGAAACGGCGGGCGAAAAGACGGTCGTCATTAAATATGAAACCGAATATGGTTCCGTCAGCAGAAACCTGCCGACCATCAAGGTAAAAGAAAAGACGCCCGATACGCCGATTGAACCGATCGAACCTGAACTCGTCGAGATCAGCGAATTCAATAAACCGCAATTCCTCGCAGAATATCAGGCGGCGCTTACGAATGCGACGAACGACGCGACGGCCGAAAACTTCGAGAGCGTTTTCTTCAAAAACGACGTTGATTATTACGTAGTAGGTGATGACAATGCGTTTATTTTCCTGCCCCGCGCGACAAGTATTGATTTCGAAGCGGAAACAGAGGTTCCTTTGGAAAATTTCACTGCGTCCACGACGGTAAAAATGCTGGTGGAGGGCGAATATAAGTTGCTTGAAAGAAAATCGACGGCTGTAAAGAACGAATACGAATATTACGACGGTTCTACGCTCTTTCTGACCGAAAAAGCAGATGAAAACGAGTATCTTTTTACCGCTGCGGCGCAAGATAACGTATTTTTGCTTTCCGTGTTGCCAGATGCTTCCGTTTATACGTACGCGGAGGATTCGATCGACCCTGTAGAGATCGAGGTGAAGGTCACGGACGGCTTCAACGTTTACAACGTACAGCAACTTTGCGTACTGGATAACAGTAAGGAAACGGATTGGGCAGCGATCAAGGGGTCGCTTGGGCTTTTGAACGTGGATCCGAACGCAGTGATCCTGCACGGAAATATGAAGATCACGGAAGCGGAAGTTCCCGAATCGATGAAATATACGCTGAGCGAGGATTACAAGCTGTATTACAAAGACGGGGCGACGGAAAAAGTCGGTACGCCCGAAGAGTTCGGTTTAGGCAGGACATTCCTCTGGGATAAGCTCAGGTCGGATAATTATGCGATCTATCGTCACTATATTCCCCAAAACGGCACTTTTGCGATCTATGGAAACTATTTCGAGCTTGACGCATCCAAGCTTCCTTTAGTGGCGTCGTTCGAGGCGGCGGGCGTAGACGGCGCGACGTGGTACGACGTTGATTTCTCCAATACGACGCTTTTGCAGATTTATGGCGAATCTAAGGTGGAGGAAGGGCAAGACGAAAAGTTCTTCTTCTACAACCTCGCCGTTCGCGGAAATGCAAAGGGCGATCAGTTGGTCGTGGATTCCTCCACGACGGGGGTAAAAGGCGAAACGCTTGTTTACGGCGGCAGCATCATTTTCGTTAATGTGCAAGACGCTACGGCGGTTTTGGAAAACGTACGTGCGTATACTTTCTTTATTCCTTTCTTCGCGAACAGTGGAACGGTCATCGAATACAACAGAACGAAATGCTACGATTCTTTCCAGAACGCGATCTATGCATGGGCGAAAACAGACGTGACGGTTAAAAATTCTTATTTCCAACGCGCAGGCGGACCTCTTATCATTATGGTACACAAACAGCCCGACAAGGCAGATCCGTTGGCTCGTCTTCCGCAGATGAACGTTGACGAAAACAGCGTGCTCGAATCTTATCTGACGGGCTCGGAGATTTGGTTCAGTAGCGTAAAAGCGACTACGGTTGTCGACCAGATCAAATCTTTGGATACGATCTTCCGTCAATTCGGAAAGACCATTCTTAAAGACGGCAAATTGAATGTCGTTGCGTTACTGATGAGCGACACGTATAATGCGGAAGAGGCGTTGACGGACGTTACGGTACAGGGGAAATTCACCTATAAGGACGCGTACCTCGACCGTATGGACAACGCGACCTATGGGCTTCCGGAAGAAAGTAATCCTATCAAGAAAATCCTTGCGGCGGGTGCGCCCGCCTTCAACGTGGGGAACAATATTTTGTATCTTAATGATAAATATCAGCCTCAGTTCCTCGATCCCTCGTTGGAGCAAATCGTCCTTGCGGCATTCGCGGATCCCACAGCAGAACACGTCGTTATGAATATGGGCGGTATCGGACTCGTGCTTGGATACGGCAACGTGCAAACCCAAACGGTAGCTTAAAAGAAACAAAGAGCCTTGACGAAACCCGTCAGGGCTCTTTGTTTAGCCGACTTTTTGTTGTCGGCGGCTAAAAGAAATAGAGGAGGATCACGATTGTCGCCTTGCAAGTATCTTGCCCGTTTCCGCGTTCAGGAGAAAAGCGTTGATGTTGCCTTCCCGATCGATAATGCCTATGTAATAATAGGGAGAATCTTCATAGATCAGACGGATATAAATTTCTCCTGCAAACCCGTATTTATCCGTCAGAGAGGTGAAAAGCTCGGTTTCTTCCGTTTGAAGAGTTTTTAATACCGCTTCGGGCGAGAGCGTCTTTTCGGTGCGTACGGACAGGGCGTTCATTTCCAACTGCGTTTTTCCGTATTCGATACGGCAGGACAACTCGGTCAGCTCGGATACGTCGAGCGTGCAGGAATAGTAATATTGCGTTTTTACATTGTCGAAAGACATTTCGCCACCGTATTCTTTACCGTTCACGGAAAAGGAAACGTTACAGCTTTCCAGCCCCTCTGACGCGGTGAGATAGACCTCCGTTCGCGCGGAGGTTTCTTGCGGAATCCCGTCTGTTACGTAAGGATTTTCTTTCTCTACGGCATATATACGGAGAAAAAATCCGTCTGCTTCGGCAAGAAAAATATTGCTTCGCAACTCGGACACGTAATCGGAATAGGACACTTCCTTCCGACAAGCGCTAAAAACGAACAGAAGCAGAAAAACGGATATGAGGGAGAGAAAAAATCGAAAAAACGAATTTGTCGGGTGTGTGAACCGAGAATTATTGACCCTGGAAGCTTTCATAGTTCCATTATATTAAAAAAAGATTGAAAACATACCGATAAATTTTCGTTCATACAGTTGATTTTTTATTTTCAATATGGTAAAATAATATAAATATACTGGGAGGAGATATTATGCGCGTAGACAAAGTGATTCTCAGAGCGTTTTTAAGCACTTTGGCAGCAATCGTCGTTTTGTTTGCGTTTATGTTTGCGGCGTTGAGTCTGATCTATCCTTCCACGATGATGAAGCTTACCTATGACCTCGGGATGGATTCCTCGAGCATTCGATATGCAACGCGCGCTTACGACCGAACCAACGACGTCTATTACATCGCTTATGCGACGGAAGTAGCTATCGGTTTGGGGGATGAAGAGAAGATCGTTACCTGCGGTGAAAGCTTTATCGCCGATGAAGAATTTGCCGATTATTGTCAGGCGAAAAACGAGCAATACGTAGGCAATACGGAGATAGAAGGCAGCTACGAGCAATATATCTACGGCGTTGTGTGCGTTTCCGAGTATGCGCTCGGGAACAGGACGGATGCTGTGGAAAAAGCTTTCGGGTTAATCGGCGACGGATATCCCGTCAGTAACGCCGCGGCGGCGGTGTTGGCTACGGCGATTGCGGCAGGCGATACCGCTACGATCCAAACGATCGGCGAGAGGTTGCAAAAGATCGATAGGGAAAGCTTATCAAGCGAGGAGAAGGCATATCTCGAGAAAACGATCGGCTGGATAAACGGACGAATGGAAGGCACTTCCGATTGAGGAAGGGCAGTCCATTTGCACTTTTTGGAGAAAAAATATTAAAAAGAAAAAAAAGTTTTTATATATACAAGGAGAAGAACCTATGAGTAGCAGAATTGTAAAAGAAGGATTGACATTCGACGACGTGCTTTTGATCCCGCAGGCGTCCGACGTATTACCTGCGCAGGTGGATCTGAGAACACAGTTGACGGACAAGATCAAGCTGAACCTGCCCCTGATCAGCTCGGCGATGGATACGGTCACGGAAAGCCGCATGGCGATCGCGATGGCACGTGAAGGCGGTATCGGCATCATTCATAAAAATATGTCGATCGAAGAACAGGCTTCACATGTTGATAAAGTTAAACGCAGCGAACACGGCGTTATCACCGATCCTTTTTTCCTTGCGCCCGATAATCTTGTAAAGGACGCGTTGGTGTTGATGGAAAAATACCGCATCAGTGGCGTCCCCATTACGAAAAACGGAAAGCTCGTAGGTATTCTCACCAACCGCGATCTGCGTTTTGAAAGTAATTACGAACAGCCTATTTCCAATATTATGACGAAAAAGGGCTTGGTCACCGCGCCCGTCGGCACTTCTTTGGCGGATGCGCAGAAAATTTTGGGAAAGCACAGGATCGAGAAGCTTCCTATCGTGGACGAACAGGGTTACCTGAAAGGTCTTATCACCATTAAAGACATCGAAAAATCCATTCAGTACCCCAATTCCGCAAGAGATGAAAATGGCAGACTCCTCGTTGGCGCAGCGGTCGGTACGGCAGCGAACACGATGGAGCGTATTGCGGCGCTTATCGAAGCGCGCGCGGACGTCATTACGATCGATACGGCGCACGGACATTCCGCAGGCGTATTGAAGAAAGTGGAAGAGATCAAAGCTAAGTTCCCCAATATTACGCTGATCGCAGGCAACGTCGCTACGGCAAGCGCAACCGAGGCTCTTATCAAATCGGGCGCGGACGTCGTTAAGGTCGGTATCGGTCCCGGTTCGATCTGTACGACGCGTATCGTGGCGGGAATCGGCGTTCCGCAACTGACCGCCGTTATGGATTGCGCGGAAATGGCGGATAAGCTGGGCAAGAGAGTTATCGCAGACGGCGGTATCAAATACAGCGGCGATATCGTTAAAGCGTTGGCGGCGGGCGGCAGTGCGGTCATGATCGGCTCTTTGCTTGCCGGTACGTTGGAAAGTCCCGGTGAAGTGGAACTCTATCAGGGCAGAAGCTACAAGATATACAGAGGCATGGGCTCTCTCGGCGCGATGGCGGCGGGCAGCAACGACAGATATTTCCAGGAAGGACAGAAGAAATTCGTCCCCGAAGGCGTGGAAGGTCGAGTGCCTTATCGCGGTAGCGTTGCAGAGGTCATCTATCAGATGAAAGGCGGAATTCGCGCCGGTATGGGCTATTGCGGTAAAGCGACGATCGAAGAATTGCGTACCAATTCGGAATTCGTTCGTATCACGAACGCAAGCTTGATCGAAAGTCATCCTCATGATATCTCGATCAGCAAAGAAGCGCCTAATTATTCACAGCACTAACGGCAATCAAAAGATAAAAACAGGAGATAAAGAATTATGGAAAACAACGTACGGCCCGCATCGATGGCTCGTATCAACACAAAAGCACTTGCCGACGCATTCATCGCTGAACAGGTAGCGGAAATCCGCTCGCGGGTCGGGAACAAAAAAGTCCTTTTGGCTCTTTCTGGCGGAGTCGATTCTTCCGTTGTAGCAGCTCTTCTCATCAAAGCGATCGG
>JBGVRF010000050.1:0-21504 GCA_045128175.1 Candidatus Scatosoma sp. | reverse complement strand
CTCAAATGCTTTTAACTGATAAATTAAAACACACGGGGAAAAATTAGTCAAACATTTTTTGAGTTTATACGGGAGTATTTTTTACTACCCAAGCAAGAAAAACGCAGCGCAACAATGCATCGCGCCACAATTCTTTTTTTGTTCACGTCTGTTCCAAGCGAAGTGAAACGAAGCAAGACGCAAGCGAGGCGAGGCACGCGAGGCTTTTCGAAGGGAGTGTACATAGACGTACACGAGCAAGAAAAACGCAGCGCAACAATGCATCGCGCCGCGTATTCTTCGTTTTATTTACTCCTCGTCATCGGGGAGATCCACATTATGATATACGTTCTGTACGTCGTCGTGATCTTCAAGCGCGTCGATCATTTTTTCGAACTGCGCCACTTTATCTTCGGGAAGAGTGATACGATTTTGAGGGATCATCGCGATCTCTGCCTGCACGAAACGGATCTTGGGTTCTTCCTCTTCGTTTCTGCGACCCTTCGGCGCCGCCGCCATCAGCTCTGCGTTTTTATCTTCCAAATATTTACGAACTTCGGAAAAGGTTTCGGGCGCGGTAAAGATCTCGTATACGTCTTCACTCGCTACTACGTCGTCGGCACCCGCCTCCAATGCGTATTCCGTCATCGTATCCTCGTCCAGCTCTACCGTTCTTTCCACGACGATGTAGCCTTTGTTATCGAAATTGTAGGATACGCAACCATTTTGACCGAGCTGGCCGCCGTGCTTGCCCAGTATCGCGCGAACGTCGCCTGCCGTACGGTTGATATTGTCCGTCAACGTCTGTACGATAACCGCCGAACCTGCGGGACCGTAGCCTTCGTAGGTCAATTCCTTATAATCCGCGCCGTTCATTTCGCCCGACGCTTTTTTGATGCTACGCTGAATGTTGTCGTTGGGCATATTCGCCGCTTTCGCTTTCGCGATGATATCCGCCAGCTTGCTGTTGGTTTCGGGATTGGGATTGCTCTTTGCCGCTACCGCAATCTCTCTGCCAAGCTTGGTGAAGATCCTGCCTTTCGCAGCATCCGCTTTACCTTTCTTTGCCTGTATATTGTGCCATTTGCTATGTCCTGACATATTTCTGCTCCTTGCTGATTTTTATTTTGAATACTTGTCCTTTTGCAAGACGTACATAATAATCCCCGCCGACACCGCCGCGTTCAAGCTCTCTTGCGTTTCCGACATCGGGATCTTGACCGTATGCGTAGCACGAGCGAACACTTCGTCCGATACGCCGTTCGCTTCGTTACCAATTACCAAGGCGAACCGCCCGGGCGCGTTGAACGTAAAAACATTCTCTCCGTCCATATCAGCAACTAAGATGGGAGTATCTTTTAAGCTTTCCAAAATATCCGATCTTTCACCTTGATACAGCTTTGTAAAAAACACGCCGCTCATGCTCGCGCGAACGCTTTTGGGAGAATACGGATCAGCGCATTCTTTGGTAAGATAGATTTCGCTGTAGCCCGCCGCGTTTGCGGTACGAATAATCGCGCCAACGTTGCCGGGATCCGCCACGCCGTCCAAAAACAAGGCTTTACCTTTGGGCGCAACAAGAGGCAACGAAGGAATTTTCGCGCGACATAAGATGCCTTGCGGGCTCTTTTCATCCGAGAGTGTTTTGAAAACGTCGTCTGATACAAATACAGTCTTTTCCGCCAAAGGAGCCTGTCCCGAATAGTTTTCCGAAACGAATATCCGATCGATCTCAAAGCCACTTTTTACGCACTCCGAAACCATCTTTGCTCCCTCGACAAGGAAAAGCCCTTGCTCTCGTCTGCCCTTTTTATCCTTCAAAGCCGCCGTTTCTTTGATAAGAGGATTATTTTTAGATGTTAGTATCATACGTCAAATAAGGAAAAAGCCTTTCCGCGCTTTCGCCGAAAAAGGCTTTTTTGTACGATCAAAGCGCTGCTTTTGCTTTTTCAACGAGCTGCGCGAATGCCGCTGCATCGTTCACCGCCAAATCAGCGAGGACCTTTCTGTTGAGGTTGATACCCGCAACCTTAAGGCCGTGCATAAGCTTGCTGTAAGAAATGTTGTTGATTCTTGCAGCCGCGTTGATTCTTACGATCCAAAGACGACGGAAATCTCTTTTTCTCAGTCTTCTTCCGATATACGCATAGTTCAACGACTTCATTACGGCTTCACGAGCGATTCTGTAAGATCTGCTCTTGCTGCCGAAATAACCTTTGGAAAGTTTGAAAATTTTTCTACGCTTTTTAACTGCGTTCACTGCTCTCTTAATACGCATACTTGTCTAATCTCCTTTCTTATTTCTTGTAAGGCATCATGCTCTTAACGGTGTTTTCCTGCGTGGAAGCAACGAGAGCGCCCTGACGCAAACGTCTTTTTCTCTTTCTGTTCTTGGTTTCCGCTTTGTGGTTCTTACCGCCGTGGGAACGGTTTACTTTACCCGAACCGGTCAGCCAGAAACGCTTTTTCGTACTGCTATGTGTTTTCTGTTTAGGCATATTTTTATCCTCCGAAATTTTTTCTCTGATTTTATTTACGAACTTTGCCCGTTGGCAAAAGCCTGTCCGTCGTTTTTCTTTACTTTGCGGGAGAAAGGATCATCAAAATGTTTCTTCCTTCCGTCTTGGGCGGTTTATCCATCGCCGCTTTTCCGCCGAGCATATCAAAAAACCGCTTCATTACGTCGATACCCATCGCCGCGTGCGCCATCTGTCTGCCACGCATACGGATAGATACCTTCACTTTGTTGCCGTCTTCCAACATCTCCAGCGTCTTTTTCGCCTTTACGTTAAGATCGCCCACGTCTATCGTCATCGAAAGATAAATTTCTTTCAATTCGACTACCTTTTGATTTTTTCGATTTTCCTTCTCTTTCTTCGCCTGCTCGAATTTGAACTTTCCGTAGTTCATGATCTTGCATACGGGCGGTACGGCGTTAGGGGAAATTTTTACCAGATCCAAATCGCTCTCCTCCGCGATCGCAAGCGCTGCCGACGCGCTCATGATCCCCAACTGTTCGCCGCTTTCCGAAATCACTCTGATTTCTCTGTCACGAATTTCTTCGTTGATCTGATGTTGCTCTTTAATGGTCGTTTACCTCACGCAAAAATATAAAGGGTCGCTTTGCAACAAGCAACCCTTTTTCTTCGAAAAATACTCCGATCGCAATTTCTTTGCGATCCGAAAAAATATCGAGCCGTATCGATCTATATCGCACGGCGAGAAGGTTTGCTTCTGCTTAGCCTTAATATAATAACATAAACAAAACCTTCTGTCAAGCAAATTTTTATCTTTTTTTAATTTTTTTATTTGTTTTTTGAAATTTTTTCCTTAAAATCGTTTGCGACCGCCGCCATGAACGAAGCCGCCTGCGGATACAGCTCCAACGGGAATTTCCGCACATACGTATCCGATTCCAACGTGATATCGCCCATATACTCGATTTCTTTCATTGCCGCGATTACAGCTTCGAAATCGATATGTAACGAATACGGCAACGCGTGGTTATCATGGATACAATCGTTATCGTGTAAATGAATGGCTTCCAACCTTTCGTTCAGTGTTTTGATCATACGTACCGCATCCGTGTCCAAACCTGCCATTTCCGCATGGCCTATATCCAGACAAGCCACGAATACGTCCGAAGGCAACAGTTCGAGATGCTTGCGAAAATCGTCGTGTTGAGAACAAGCCGCTGCGCAAGCGTGCATTGCGCCGGACTTCCAATTCCACATATTTTCCAACCCGATCTTCACACCGGCTTTACGTGCGATCGGTTCAAAACGCTTATACAACTCCGCGTTTTCCTCCGCCGTATAATCGTTGCATGGATGTACCACGCAGACCTTTGCACCGAGTATCCCCGACACCTCGATCGCGCGGCAGATATCCGCAAATGCTTTTTTGTTGTACTCCTCATCACCTTTTCTGGCTGTGGGGAAGGGCGCATGCGCCTGATTGCAAGGCAGACCGATCCCGTCCGCATACGCGCGGAACTCTTTCGCGCGCTCTATATAATTATCAGCATACAGAACTTCATCCGCCAAAGAACCGTAAAACATAGAGTAGTCGTATGCAGTAAAGCCTACATCTTTCAACAGCTTTATGATCTTGCGATTATCACCGAGTTTCGCAAAAGAATTTATCTCCGTGGAAATATACATCGATTTTTCTCCTAAATAAATATATTTTACTCTGTTATTTTCCAGTTTTCAACAGGCTTATAAAGAAACGGGAGTTCGGTGAGCGGTTCCTCCAACGATTCTGCCAACCGTTTTACGGCGGCGGGTATCTCGGGATGAAAACCGAGATACCAATCTACCGTTTCGAGAATGTACTTTCTCTTAAAATCGTCCTTCGTACAAAGCGCCGAGCGAAGATTGTGCAGTCTGTCCGCGCCTTTCACGGCAAAGGCGATCGGATCACGCCGTATCCCCGCTACGTATTCTTCCATAACGTAGCCCTTCCGTTTTGTCAGAAGTTTGACCGCCTTAAGAACTTTTTCACCGCCAAACGCAAGTATTTCTTCCTCGCTTGCGTCGGTATCTTCGAGAAGATCGTGAAAGAGCGCGGCAATCCGAACATCTATATCGGAGGCTTGCTCCGCTACGATCTCAGCGACCGCGATCGGATGCGAAATATAAGGTAATCCGCCGACGCGAAACTGCCCCTCATGCTTTTTCGTCGCAAACGCAAGCGCCTCATCAAAACGTTTTTGTTCGTCACTCGTCATTTTGTTTTCTTCCATTATTGTATTATATCAAAAAGCAGTCTTTTCGTTGATATCCGCAAGAACGGTAGCGATAAATTCGTCTGCGGCCACAGCGCCCATATCGCCCTTGTCGCGGCGACGTACGGACACCTGCCCCGCTTCCGCTTCTTTTTCACCGATAACGAGCATATAAGGGACCTTTTCCATCTGCGCTTCGCGGATCTTGTAACCGATCTTTTCGCTACGGTCGTCTACTTGCACGCGAATGCCCTTTTCTTTCATCTTCGCATACAGCGCTTTCGCATATTCGACCTGTCTGTCCGTAATGGGCAGAATCTTGACCTGTACGGGCGAAAGCCATACGGGGAATTTACCCGCGAAATGCTCGATGAGAATACCGATGAAACGCTCGATCGAGCCGAACGCAACGCGGTGTACCATGATCGGACAATGCTTCTGTCCGTCTTCACCGACGTACTCCAGCTCGAAACGCTGCGGCAGCTGGAAGTCGAGCTGAATGGTACCGCACTGCCACGTTCTACCGATGGAATCTTCAAGGTGGAAGTCGATCTTCGGTCCGTAAAACGCGCCGTCGCCTTCATTGACAACGTAATCCAACCCCAGATCGTTGAGCGCGTTGCGGAGGGATTCGGTCGCGACCTCCCAATCCTCGTCGCTGCCCATACTGTTTTCGGGACGTGTGGAAAGTTCTACGTGATATTTAAAGCCGAACAGGGTATACACTTCGTTGATCAGACGAACGATACCTTTGATCTCATCCTTGATCTGATCGCGGGTCATGAAGATATGCGCGTCGTCCTGTGTGAAGCAACGTACGCGGAAAAGGCCGTGCAACTGACCAGATTTTTCATGGCGGTGTACGATACCCAGCTCGCCCATACGAATAGGCAGATCTTTATAGCTGTGCGGTTCGTTTTTATAAACGAGGATACCGCCCGGGCAGTTCATAGGCTTGATCGCGAAATCTTCTTCATCTACCTTCGTCGTGTACATATTGTCGCGATAATGGAACCAATGTCCCGACGTTTCCCAAAGGGTACGGTTGAGCATAATGGGCGTGGAGACCTCTACGTAGCCCTCTCTCGTATGGATCTGTCTCCAATAATCGATCAGCGCGTTTTTAAGAACCATACCGTTGGGCAGGAAGAAGGGCAAGCCCTTACCTTCATTCATGATCGCAAAAAGTTTCAGTTCTTTTCCGAGCTTCGTATGGTCGCGTTTTTTCGCCTCTTCGAGCATGGTGAAATACGCTTCCATTTCGTCCTTTTTCGCAAACGCCGTGCCATAGATACGCGTAAGCATTTTGTTGTGTTCGTCCCCTCTCCAATACGCGCCTGCGATGCTGGTGAGCTTAAACGCCTTGATCTTGCCCGTGGAGGGAAGATGAGGGCCGCGACAAAGATCGGTGAAGCTGCCCTGTTTGTAGAAGGAGATCGTCTCTCCTTCAGGCAGATCCTTGATAAGCTCCACTTTATATTCTTCACTGTATTCTTCCATCAACGCGACCGCTTCTTCCTTAGGCAAAGTAAAACGTTCGATAGGCAGATTGCTCTTAATGATCTTCTGCATTTCGCTTTCCACCTTGGCAAGATCCGCTTGCGTGATGGGAGTAACGAAATCGATATCGTAATAGAAGCCGTTATCGATGACGGGACCGATGGCAAGCTTGCAAGTGGGGTACACTGTTTTAAGTGCCTGCGCCAACACGTGCGCGCAGGTGTGGCGGTAGACCTGTAACCCCTCTTTATCCTTGAGGGTAACGATCTCGAGGTTGTCCCCTTCTTTCAACCCGTGAGAAAGATCGACAAGCGCGCCGTTTACTTTTGCGCAGATCGCGTTTCTCGCAAGGCCTTCGGAAATTGCCTGCGCCGCCTGCATAGCGGTCGAATTGTCAGCGACTGCCAACGCGTCGCCGTTTTTCAGAATAACGTTCATAATGTTCCTCCGTGTGTTTGTATATGTAATTTTTATTTTTCTATTATTGCAGGAATCAACCGAGAGCATACGATATAACCGTTTCAATAAAAAATCCTTAAACCCCGATAAGAGTTTAAGGACGCAATGTAACAATGCGCGGTTCCACCTTAATTGCCCCGAATGATTCGGGACCGCTTTCATGTTTTTTCGGTTTTCTCAACGTAAAGCGGTTTCACCTTCGTCCGTTTTTACCCACCTCACAGCCAAAGAGCAGGCTCTCTGCAAAAAAACAAAAACGACGTTACTTGTCTTTACGGTTATTATTGTACCCTTTTACACGCCGTTTGTCAACCTTTTTGAACCGCCTTTTTAACAAAAAATCGCTTTTTCGCCATAATATTTTTTCAAAAAATCCGCCGTCTTCTCGTCCGTTTCCCCGAAACAATACACCTGCTCCGCTTGCCCAAGCAAAATTTCCCCCACCGCCGAGGCCTCCCCCGTCAACTGACTGCGGGAAAGGGGGCGATAATCCTCGCCGTATACCTTCCCGTCTTTCAAAAACAGCTTTCCTTCTCCGTCCTCTGCCAAAAATTCGATAAAGCCCTCCAAAGACGCTTCGCCCATATCCGTCGGAATATACTCCGCTACGCCTTCCCAACGCCTTTTCAACTCCCGCAAGCGGAAATAGAACAATCCGTCGAGGCAATACTTCTCAAAGCCGCGGATCCGCCTTGCCACATACGCGCGATCCTCCCTATAATCCGCCGCCACCAACGCCGTGATGAGAAGGCGTTTCTGCTGTTTTGTGAGCAACGGTAAAACCAGCCGTTTTTCAAAAAAGGCGTATTTATACCCTACCGCAATAACGTCGGCGATATTCTCTTCCGCATATCTGCGTACGTAAGGACAATATTCCCGTTCCGTTTTAAAGGCGATCTCCGTCATGTCGCCCTCCCGTTGCATATCGCACACGGACGGTAAAAAGGAAAAGCGTTCGCGCACTTTTCCGTAGAGATAGGACATATACAGGCCGTCAAAGCCGTTTTGCGTTATCGTTATTTCTTCCACATCATTATTGTATGCCGCAAAAACAAAATTATTTATCCTAAATCCCGATTTCCTTGCCTTTTGTATGCGCATATTTGCTTGACTTGCAAAAAAAAATGTCTTATAATAGATGATACGAATAATTACGGAAGGATTCCCCGCGCATTTCGTTGCGGCGGAATTGGAGGTATCTTTTATGATGGACATGAAGTCTGTGGAAAGCAAATGGCAGGCAAAATGGGAAAAATCCAAACTCAACGTTTTCAACAAGAAAAATGCGGATAAGAAGCTGTACGTTCTGGAAATGTTCTCCTATCCCTCGGGTGCAAAGCTGCACGTAGGACATTGGTATAACTACGGTCCGACGGACACCTACGCGCGTTTTAAGAAAATGCAGGGTTACGAAGTATTCCAGCCCATGGGGTTCGACGCGTTCGGTCTGCCCGCGGAAAATTATGCGATCAAGACGGGTATTCATCCCAAAGATTCCACCGAAAAGAATATCGATACAATGGAACAGCAACTCCGCAATATGGGCGCTATGTTCGACTGGACCGCAGAGATCAAGACCTGTGACGAAAATTATTATAAATGGACGCAATGGCTGTTTTTGCAACTTTATAAAAAAGGGCTGGCCTACCGCAAAGAGGCGCTTGTAAACTGGTGTCCCGGTTGCGAGACCGTGCTTGCAAACGAGCAGGTCGTGGACGGTAAATGCGAGCGCTGCAGCTCCGTCGTTTTGCGTAAGGATATGACCCAGTGGTTTTTGAAGATCACCGATTACGCAGAAGAACTGCTCGATGGACTGAAGGGGCTCGATTGGCCCGAAAAGACCAAGCTGATGCAGAAAAACTGGATCGGCAAATCGACGGGTTGCGAGATCAATTTCGAATGTGAAACGGGAGATACGATCACCGTATTCACCACCCGTCCGGACACCGTATTCGGCGTAAATTACGTCGTTCTCGCGCCCGAGCACCCGCTCGTGGACAAACTCAAAGCGGCGCATCCCGAACAGGCGGACGCGATCGACGCGTACGTACGTTACGCGGCGGAAGCAAACGATATCGATCGTCTTTCCACTGCACGTGAAAAGACGGGTACGTTCACGGGCGCCTACGCGACACATCCCCTCACAGGTAAACAGTTGCCTATCTATCTTGCGGACTACGTTCTTTATTCCTACGGTACGGGCGCGGTCATGGCTGTTGCTGCACATGACGAACGCGACTACGCTTTCGCGAAAAAATACGGCCTGCCCGTAACGCAGGTAATTCAAAAGGTCGGCGGCGAAACTATTCTTCCCTTCTGCGATGACGGTATCCTCGTCAATAGCGGCGCATTCGACGGACTCTCTGGCGATGAAGCGCGAGACGCGATCGCCGTTCACCTCAACAAATTGGGGAAAGGCGGCAAAAAGGTCAATTACCGTCTCCGCGATTGGTCCGTTTCCCGTCAGCGTTACTGGGGCGCGCCTATTCCTATGATCCATTGCGAAAAGTGCGGCGTGGTACCCGTTCCCGAAAAGGATCTGCCCGTTAAGCTTCCTTACGACGTAGAATTCCGTCCCAACGGAAAATCCCCTCTTGCTTCCCACGAAGGATTTATGAAGTGTCACTGTCCTCAGTGCGGCGGCAAGGCTTCGCGCGATCCCGATACACTCGACACCTTCGTATGCTCCAGCTGGTATTATCTCCGTTATCCCGACGCGCATAACGAAAAGCAGGCGTTCTCGACGGAGGTTGCCAACAAGATGTTGCCCGTAGACGTATACGTCGGCGGCTCTGAACACGCATGTATGCACCTGCTTTATGCGCGTTTTATAACCAAAGCACTCCGCGATATGGGCTACGTGGATTTTGACGAACCCTTCAAGCGTCTTGTACATCAGGGCATCATTCTCGGCCCCGACGGCAACCGTATGTCTAAATCGCACGGAAACGTTGTTTCTCCCGACACCTACATCGACGAATACGGTTCGGATATGTTCCGTCTGTATCTGATGTTCGGTTTCAGCTATACCGAAGGCGGTCCGTGGAGTGACGACGGTATCAAATCCATTGCGAAGTTTGCCGACAGGATCGAACGTCTCGTCCGCAAATCCATCGAGGAAACGGCGGCAGGACATTCGGAAAAGAAGAGCGCGGAAAAGCAGTTGGATTACGTAAAGAATTACGCGATCAAGAGTATCGTCCGCGACGTAGAGGCGTTCTCCTTCAACACCTCCGTGGCACGTCTTATGGAATACGTAAACGCGTTACAAAAATACGATACCGAAGTGACGGAGAAGAACGTTGCGTTCTATAAAGCTTGTATCGAAGATCTACTTCGTATGATCGCGCCGTTTGCACCGCATTTCACGGAAGAGCTTTGGGAGATCACAGGGCACAAGACCTCCGTTTTCGAAGAAAGCTATCCCGAAGTGAACGAACAAGCGCTCATCAAGGACGAAACGGAATACGCCGTTCAGGTCAACAGCAAGATCAAAGCAAAGTTGATGATCCCCGAGGGATTGTCGGACGAAGATATTCAGGCGACCGTTTGCGCTTATCCCGAGATCGCGGAACTGATCGAAGGCAAAACGGTGAAAAAGTGTATCATCGTTAAAGGTCGTCTCGTCAACCTCATCGTCGGTTGATAAGAAAAGCATAAAATTTATCCCACGACTTCATATAGCCGTGGGATCTTTTTATTCTTCAACGTGTAAAGTTTTCTTTTTCAAACGTTTTGTAATAAATCTCAGTTTTGTTTCACTGATGACGACGGATAAAAACACCAGAAAAAATCCGATACAAGAAACGGGCGTCAACCTTTCTCCACCCGCGAGAACACTGAACAGCAGTCCGAAAACGGATTCGAAAGAAAGCAAAATGGACGTATGCGATGCGGAAACGTATTTTTGCCCTATCATCTGACAGGCCTGCGCGCCCAGCGTTCCGATCAACGTCAGGTATATCAGCCGACACAGAGCGTCCGCCGTCATAGATATTTCCGTCCGACCAAATTCGAAAATGCAAGAGCCGACGGCGCAAACTACGCCTACGACTGCGAGCTGTAAAAACAAAAGACAAGCGGGACCTTCCTCTTTTACGAATTCGTCTACAATAATGATCTGCAACGCGTAAAATACTGCGCAGACAACAGTCAAGATCTGTCCGATGCCCACAGCAAAAGCCCCCCCATTGGAAAACGATACGCAACCGATACCCAGGATACAAACGCTACCGGCGATAAAGCTGTATACGTCAGGACGGCGTTTAAAGATCGCCCAACACAAAAAGGGAACCATAACGGTGTAAACGGATGTCAAAAAAGCGTTTTCGCCCGCCGATACGTCTTGTAAACCATAGGTTTGAAACAGATACGCCGCAGATAACACGCCTCCGAGAGTAAGACCGATCAAAAAGGTTTTCCCCGTCATCTTTTTTATTCGCTTCCGAAAGACAGCCAACAGGATAAGCGCGGACGTCAGAAAACGCACGGCAAGCACCAGCATGACCGGCAACGAATCGAGCGTATCTTTTAAAATGATAAACGTTGAGCCCCAGATCAGCGTCGCCAGCAACAACAGCCCTTGTCCGAGCAAGTTTAATTTTTTCTCTTTTAAAAGCATATCCAAGCTCCTGTTCTTTCCCTTTTCACAAGACTAAAGCCCGGAAAAGCATGAACATCAATGGGATCGTGCCCACGGAAAGGGTATGCGTGATCAGCGCCATTCCCGCCGCGTCCGAAGTGTCCTTGCCGTACGCCGCGGGAATAACGATTGAATTGAGTCCCATTGGCATGCACATCACGCACATTGCACAGATCAACACTGTTTCCGTAAACCATTCGCCTATCGGAATAAACGCGAAGATCGCAATATATACCAACGGATATACTACTAATTTTACGACCGCGATCAGATAGATACGCCATTTTTTCAGCAAGGCAAGGAGGTCAATCTTCGCAATCGTAACGCCGGTCAGGATCATGGCAAGAGGCGACATACATGCGGCTGCGTCATCGATGACCGAAGTGACGAACGAAGGAAGTTTCAGTCCGACCAGCCCGATCACCATGCCGATGAGCATAGAAATGAGCATGGGATTTAAAAACGCCTTGAACCGCGACGAAAATCCCTTCTTTTCCCCATTGCTTCCAATGAGTAGCGCGGGTGCTCCCCAAAGATAGATCATAAACCAAAGCGGCAACGTGAACACCGTATATTCGAAAAAGATCTCGGGGAAAACCGCGCTCATGATCGCGTTGCCCATGAAACCGAAATTGGAAAACGCCAAGCCATACGTACCGAGTTTACGCAAAAAATCATCCTTAAAGCAAAGTCTGGCAAACAACAGCGATATCGGTATCAACACAAGGACCAGAGCGAAACCCATCAATAACAACTTCCATGCGGAAGAAATGGTTTCTATATTACATTTTTTAATAAACGTACCCATGACGAGCGCCGGCACGAAGATCATGTTTTCCAACTTCGAAAGCACCGTCGCGGAATTCTCAGGAATAAATTTGCATTTACATAAAACGAATCCGATCAGAAGGAATGCAAACAAAAACAGCATCTGATTAAGTATGGGGAAAAAGATATCGCCCACGATCACACCTCTTTTTTCTTACGTATACGTTTGATTTACTCATTTAAACAGCCTCGGCACTTACCGAAACTGTTTTTATCGTTTCCATAATTATAAATATATATGATCAAAGCGCGGCAATCGCCTTGTCAAGACGGGCAAGCGTCCTGTCCTTGCCGAGGATCTGCATGATCGTCCAAAGATCAGGCGTGTTTGCAAGCCCCGTCGTCGCGATCCGAAGCATTTCGGCTACGTCCGATACGTTACCGGGATACGCCGTGGGATCGGCCTTATACGCTTTCATGTCCGTTGCAAAACCGTTTGCGCTTGCAACCGCTTTCACTTTATCGAACCATGCCGAGCAATCGTCTGCATAGTCATACACAGCCTTAAAGCCTTCCAGCACCGCCTTTACAGCCTCGTTACTGAAACGGTATGCATATTCGGGCGCGAACGTACTGTCGAAGAAATACGCGATCGATTCCACCGCCTGTTTCGCCGTAGTGAAATCTTTTCTGCGCTTCTTCCCCCCAATCCCCATGCAAAGGTTGAGAATCTTCAATACGTATTCTTTATCCGCAAAATATCCTTTCTGCGTATCCGTGCCGAATTCTTCCGCCCAGGTCTGCAAGAAATCGAACATTTCTTCGGCGGAAAGCTTTGCCAGCTCGTTTTTACTGATGTCGTTGAGCTTATCAAGGTCGAACAGCGTGCCGCTCTTGCCCATTTTACCGATGGAGAATTTGAACTGCTCCAATGGCGTTTCGGGATTCTTTAAGTACCATTCTTCGAAATTGGAGTTAAGCAACGTCAACATATATACCTTGACCGCGCGGGAATAATACCCCTCTTGCCGATAAAATTCAAGCGACAGTTCAGGATCCTTTCTCTTGGAAAGCTTACGTCTGGTATCGCCGTCGATCTTCTGCAAGGAGCAGTTGTGTCCGTATTTCGGACGGCGGAACCCGAGCACGTCAAACAACTCGATGTGGATCGGCAAAGAAGCAAGCCATTCTTCGCCGCGGATGACCAGCGTCGTACGCATAAAATGGTCGTCGATCGCGTGCGCGAAATGGTAGGTGGGGATCCCATCCGATTTCAGGATAACGACGTCTTGATCGTTTTCGGTGACTGTAATCTCCCCCTTGATCTCATCTCGGAAGGCGAGCTTGTTTTCCGCATTGCCTTGCGAACGGAGACGGATCACGTAAGGCTTGCCCGCCGCAAGATTTGCATAGATCTCCTCTTCCGTCAAATTGCGACAAGTAGCATACTCGCCGTAATAACCGGTAATTTTCTTTTCCTCCGTTTGCTTTTCACGGAGCGCCGTCAGTTCCTCTTCCGTGCAGAAGCAAGGATACGCCAAACCGCGTCGGATAAGGTCCTTCGCATACGCATGATAGATCTCCGCGCGTTCACGCTGATAATAAGGCCCGTATGCATTTTCCGCACCTTCGATCTCCGCGCCTTCGTCGAAACGAATATCAAAATAGCGGAGTGCGTTTTTTACCGCGTCTACCGCGCCGTCCACTTTTCGTTTGAGATCGGTGTCCTCGATACGAAGATACATCAACCCGCCGCTCTGGTGCGCGATACGCTCGTTTGCGATCGCCACGAACAGGTTACCCAAATGGATAAAGCCCGTGGGACTGGGCGCAAGACGGGTCACCTGCGCGCCTTTCGGCAGATTTCTTTCGGGATACAACTCTTCATAATATTCCAACGGTTTCACGTTTTCGTCCTTGACCAACGCGTCCGCCAATTTGTTCCAATCCATAATCTATTTACCTTCTTTTATATTATTTTTATAGTTCATCTTTCTCGTTTTACAGGAAAAAATCCATATTTTTATAGGCGGTTTCGTACAAGCCGTTTTCGATGCCGTGCACAATCTCGACGACCTTCGCGCAAAGCGGCGTTGCCACTCCCACCTTTTCGCCTTCTCTTACCACTACGCCATCGATAAAATCGATCTCGCACTTACGCCCCTTTTCCACATCCTTCAACATTCCGGAAACAAGTTTTTTATGCTTTTTTATTGCAAACGGTAATAGCAGGTATGCGACGAACCGTTTTATCGGCGTTCTGCCGCCGAGCAATTTTTCCATATCGTGACCCTGCATCGACGCAAGCGTCACCCCCGAAGCTTTCGCCACGTCCATACATTCCCGAAGAATCCCGAGCGCAACCTTACGAGTCTTGGGCTTTTTCGACACCGCGCCAAACGTCATACCCGTAACGACGGAAAGCCCCGAAAACGCCGCATTGATCGCTAATTTGCTCCACCTCGCGCCCATAAGATTATCTGAAACCTTCGCAAAGCCTTCTTTCCCCGTCGCTTTGCCGACGTAGGAAAGGATCTCGACTAAAAACGCAGCCTTAGAGCCGTCATTTTCAAAGCCGCCGACCTCCATGCTCATCGCCTCTATTTTGGACGTCAACGCAACCCTGCCCCCGCCGAGGAAGGTCGCGCCGTACGTAGTAGCCGCACCGTAAGTGCGTTCTGCTCCTACGATCGCCGCAACGGAAGGTTCGGGCAAACCGTTCTGCGTCGTGCACACGATACCATCCTCTTTAAGGTGTGGCAACAGGCCCGATAACGTTTCGGCATTGTTTCTTTGCTTCGTCATCAAAAAGATCACGTCATATTTTCCCTCAAGTCTGTTCGGCGTAAGTGCGTTCACCTTCACGTTCAAAACAAGATTATCCGCTTCACAAACGATATCCGCGCCATGCTCGCGCAATCCTTCCACGTGGGCTTCGTTTCGTGTGATCAGATCGACGTTTTTCAATCCACCTTTGGTGAGCAACGCGCCGAGCACCGTACCCATCGCACCCGCGCCGTAAATGGCTATCCTTGCATTTTCTACATTCATTTCTTTATTGCCTCCGCAACAGCCTTTACCGATTCCGCGATCGATCTGCCGTTTAATTCCGCCACCACGTCCGCATATTTTTCATATAACGGCGTCCGTTCTTCATACAAATCTTTGAGCGTAAATCCGTCCTTTAATGCAACCCCACGCTTTTTCAGATCTCCCAAACGACTCTCGATCACCTCATATGGGAGCTTCAAATATACGATCTTACCGAGTGTTTTCAATTTTTGCATCGCGGTGTCCCGATAGATAACGCTACCTCCCGTCGCGATCACGCAGCGGTCGGCACAGAGCTCGGAATTCACCTTTGCCTCGATGTCGAGAAAAGCTTCCCTGCCCACCTCGGCAATGATCTCGTTGAGGCGTTTCCCTTCCCTTGCGACGATAACGCTGTCACTGTCGATATAGCCGTACCCGATCACTTCGGACAGCTCGGTGCCGATCGTGGTCTTGCCCGATCCCGGCATACCAATCAAAATAATATTGTTTTTTTTCATTTCATTCTCCGAAAACCCGTTTCAAACCACCTAAAATATCCGCGTCCGCGGGCGCCCAATCCTTTTCGTCCAGTTGCTCAGGAAAAATCCATGCGTAGCTTTCATGTTCTTTCAACGTAAAATCCGACAACATCTCGCATTCGTATACAGACAAGGTAATGATGAAATCGGGATATTCGAACGTGTGACAAGCGTACAGACCGCCGACCTTTACGTCCATATCTAACTCTTCCTTCAATTCCCTTTTCACCGCGTCCTCGCCGCGCTCGCCCGCCTCTATCTTGCCGCCGGGAAATTCGAGTTTATGCGCTACATACGGATAAGGCGAATCTCCGCGCCTGGTCGCAAAAATTTTCCCGTTGTGGAAAAGCAACGCTGCCGCCACCTGAATATGCTTTTTCATTATTTTATAACCCCAAATACGCGCAAATCAGCCCGACTGTCGCAAACAACCCTTTCATATGCGTGCGTTCCATGCCGTGCGAGGCCTGCACGCCAGGACCGATGAGTCCGCCTTTGAGGTTTGCACCCGAGCGCCACGCCGCGCCTACGTCCGAACCGTAATACGGATATACGTCCGTTGCATAATCAATCCCGTTTCCCTTCGCAAGCGTGATCAGTCTTTCGACCATCTCATAATCGTACGGACCGCCACCGTCCTTGACGCAAACGGAAACCTGCGTTTCTTTACAAGCCAGCCCCGCGCCGACACAGCCCATATCTACGGCAAGCAGCTCGTCCGCGCCGTCGATCGTCGCCGCACCGTGCCCAACCTCTTCGTAATTCGTAAAACAGAATACGACGTCCGTTTCGGGAACCTGCTTCTTTTCTTTCATTAAATACAACACGCTTAAAAGACACGCGCTACCCGCTTTATCGTCCAAAAAACGAGATTTGACGAATCCGCTTTCCGTGATTGTGGTCTTGGTATCCAACGCGATCATACTACCCGTCCGGATCCCCAGCTTCGACACGTCGTCGGCGGAATATACCTCCTCATCTAAACGAACGTACATCGTGTCCTCGTTCCGTTCCAACGTGCCAGCGTCCTTGTATACGTGGCAGGAGGGTGAATCGGACAAAAACGTCCCCGTATACACTTTTCCGCCGTCCGCGTAAATGCGGCAATATTCCCCGTCGAAAGTGGGCAGGATCGGTCCTCCCAAACGCGTAAAACGTATCTTTCCGTCGCCCGTCACGTTTTTAACCATTGCGCCCAGCGTATCCACATGCGCGGAAAGCGCCTTTGTCACGTTGCCGTTTTTGCCTTTGACGCGTACGGAGACCAGACGTTTGTTGTCCTCCTTTGCATTATACCCCATTTCCGAAAGTATATCCTTCAACGTTTCGTTCACCTTCGACGAAAATCCCGTCGGGCTGTCTACCGACAACAATTTCATCAGCGTTTCTTTTAAAAATTTTTCGTATTCGTTCGTCTTTATCATTTTGATATTTCCTTGTTTTATACTTCATCTCATACCTGGTATGCCCGTTTTTAATCATGACGGTCTTCGGAATGAAAGATCTCGCAAAACCGGGCCGAAGCAGACGGCGGTTCGTTCCCCGCATACAAATGCCCGATATCGCCGAATCCGCAACAACGGAAAGAAGCAATCCCCTCCCGACGCTCTTCCGTATACAGTGTCGTCAATGAAGTGGGAAGCGCGACAAAGGCGTGCGTTGCGACTACGGGAGAAAGTCCGCAAAGATGGGACAGCAGCATCATTTCCAACCCAAAATGACAGAAAAACGCCAGCGTTTTCGTATTTCCCGCTTTTGTTACGTATATTCCGCCGTCGCGTACGTAACCATGCTCCGACAGCAACGAGTCCAATCCGTTTGCGACCTCCGCATACGCTTTATCGATACCTGCGGCTTTATAAAAAGCCTGCTCCGACCAATGTTTGGGATCGTACATTTTTTCTTCCTTCGTCCAAAATTCGGGAAGCATATCCCAAAGGATCGGGCGATTCTCGCCGGAAGGTAAGACCAAGGCATGATCGAATTCGTGCAACCAATCTTTGACGACGACTTGTTCCTCCATTTTCAAAGCCTTCGCCGTGTACATACAGGTAGCTTTTGCTCTGCCCATAGGCGAAGTATATATATAATCTATCTTCTCTTTTGACAGTTTTTCCGCCAGTAATCTCGCTTCACGGTGGCCTTTTTCCGTCAGCGTATCGTTTACGTAATCGGGATCACCGTGACGAATGATAAAAATCCTCATAACCTTACTTCCGATCAACGCTCCTCTTCCATAAAATGCATCAAAATCGAATTCTGTACGTACAGATATTCGTCCTTGATCCGCAACATATCCCCCTCCAAAGCGAGATATTTGACCGTTTTTTTCAAGGCGTTGGGAAAATCCTCCGCAAGCGACGTACCGAATTTCTCCTTATATTCCCGCATGGAAATGCCGTATTTTGTGCGTAGCGCCAGCATGATAAATTCGAACTTCGCGTCCTCCTCGCTTACTTCTTCCGCCGTAACGGCAGGATAGAAACCCGAGATAACGCATTTCATATATTCGTCCAGATCAAAAGTATTGGTAAAACGTTTTCCGCGCATAAACGAGCTTGCCGCAACGCCGAACCCGATGTATTCACCTCGTTTCCAATAATTGAGGTTATGCTTGCTTTCATATCCCGGCAAGGCAAAATTGGATATCTCATATCTTTGATAGCCCTTTTTCTCCAACAGCTTCCAGCCAAATTCGTACATGTCCGCGACCTCGTCAGAATCAGGCAATTCGCCGTTGAGATAATCGGTATAGATAGGCGTGCCGTCCTCGACGGTTAAGGCATACATGGATATGTGTTTCGAGCCGCAGGCGTGTGCCAGCTCGATGGTTTTCGCAACGTCCTCTTTCGTCTGGTTTTTCAACCCGAGCATAACGTCCGTACTGAAATTTTGTCCTTTCAAAAGTTTGGTTGCAAATACGTAATCCCTTGCGTTGTGGATGCGGTTAAGATCGGCAAGCTGTTCGTCGATCGCCGTTTGTAAACCGATGGAAAAGCGATTGACGCCCGCTTGCAAATACGTCTGGACCTTGCCTTCGCCGATCGTTCCGGGATTGAGCTCCAACGTCACCTCGGTATCATCAGCTAAACGGAAACATTTTCGTATCTGATTCATAGCCCCCAAGATCAACTTGGGCGGGATATACGAAGGCGTACCGCCGCCGAAATACACCGTATCGAAAACGTAGTCTTTCAGCTCTTCGCCACGCATTTTCATTTCTTTGTACAGACACGCCATATATGCTTCTGCATAATCGATCTTATCGGGAAAAGAGACAAAATCGCAATAAGAACATTTATGCCTGCAAAAGGGAACGTGAATATAAATACCTGCCATATTATTTTTCCTTATCTTCTCTCATTGATCTGCGGTTTCTTTGAAGTCGACAAAAAACTCTCCGCGATAGAGATATTTTTCCATATCCAAAGTGAAATCTTCGCCCACTTCTATGCCTTCCGCGCGAAGCAATTCCGCCTGTACGTCCTCACCGCCGAATGCAAACGCAGGCGCCATCCGTCCAAAGCGGTTGACGACCCGATGACACGGAATCACGCCTGGTTGAGGATTGACGTGCAAAGCAAACCCGACCTGTCTTGCCGCCCGAGGCGAACCGACAGCGCAAGCGATCTGACCGTAGGTTGCGACCTTGCCTTCGGGAATCTGTTTTACCGCTTCATATACTTTTTCAAAAAAATTCATAACGCTTGAAAGGATATCTTTAATCCTTATTTGTTTTAAGGATCTCCATGAATACTTCCGACGGCACTTCCACCGTACCGACTTTGCGCATACGCTTTTTGCCTTCCTTCTGTTTTTCCAGAAGCTTTCTCTTACGCGTGATGTCGCCGCCGTAGCATTTTGCCAAAACGTCTTTTCTTACCGCCTTCACCGTTTCGCGCGCAATGATCTTTCCACCAACCGCCGCCTGCACGGGAATCTCGAACAACTGACGGGGAATCGCTTCTTTCAAATTTTCGCAAAGCGTTCTGCCACGCTCATAAGCTCTGTCCTCGAACACGATAACCGACAACGCGTCGCAGATCTCGCCGTTGAGCAGAATATCCAGCTTCACCAGCTTCGAACGCTGGTATCCCGCCAGCTCGTAATCAAAGCTGGCATATCCGCGCGTACGCGATTTTAAACCGTCGAAGAAATCGTATACGATCTCGTTCAAAGGCAACGTATATTCCAGCTTCACTCGTCGTTCGTCAAGATAGGTCATATTTTTGAACACGCCGCGCTTTTCCTTGCAAAGATCCATGACCGAGCCCATATAATCGGGCGGGGTGTACACTTCTGCCTTGACGATAGGTTCTTCCATATATTCGATATCCGAAGGTTCGGGCAGATGCGAAGGATTGTCCACGAAAAATTCTTCGCCGTTCGTCTTATGCACAAGATAACTGACCGACGGCGCCGTCGTTATAATGTCGAGATTGAATTCTCTTTCGATACGCTCCTGAATGATCTCCATATGCAAAAGCCCTAAAAAGCCGCAACGAAATCCGAATCCGAGCGCGACCGAGTTGTCCGGCTCGAAGATCAGCGACGCATCATTAAGTTGCAATTTCAAGATCGCTTCTTTAAGATCGTTAAACTTACTGCCGTCGAGCGGATAAATACCGCAAAAGACAACGGGCTGCACTTTTTTATATCCCGGCAACGGTTCTGCGGCGGGAGTCGTCGCCGAAGTGACCGTATCGCCGACCGCCACGTCCTGAATGGATTTGATGGAAGCCGCGATATAACCTACCTCGCCCGCCTTTAAGATATCTTTGGGTAAAAGGCCGGGCGCAAACGCACCAACCTCGGTTACGTCGTAAACGGTCCCCGATAAAAATGTTTTGATCTTATCCCCGACCTTCACCGTTCCGTCCATCAGACGCACAAACAGAATAACGCCTTTATAGTTGTCGTAATAACTGTCGAAAATGAGCGCTTTTAACGGTTTTTCGGTGTCGCCGTCAGGGGGCGGAAAGGTCGTTGCGATCGCTTCCAAAAGGTCCTCGATGTTCGTACCCTCTTTTGCGGAAACGCAAGGCGCGTTTTGTGCGTCTAACCCGATCACGTCCTCGATGTCCTGTTTTGCCTCATCGATGCGCGCACTGGGCAAGTCGATCTTATTGATCACGGGCAATATCTCGAGGTTGTTTTCCAATGCAAGATATACGTTTGCCAGCGTCTGCGCCTCTACGCCCTGCGTCGCGTCTACGACAAGGATCGCGCCTTCGCAGGCCGCCAAAGAACGGCTGACTTCATAGGTAAAGTCGACGTGTCCCGGGGTATCGATAAGATTGAATTCATATTCTCTTCCGTCCTTCGCCGTGTAATACATACGTACGGGCGTAAGCTTTATCGTGATGCCGCGCTCCCTTTCGATATCCATGCTGTCGAGCAACTGTTCTTCCATGTCGCGCTTGGAGACCTGTCCCGTGCGTTCAATCAAACGATCCGCAAGGGTGCTTTTGCCGTGGTCAATGTGCGCAATGATACAAAAATTTCTTAAAAGCGGATTTGGTTTTGCCATATATCTTCCTTTTCTTTTTTCTCTTTATTCTTTGCTCCGATCTTAATTATCTTTTCGGAAATAACTGACAAACGAATGCATTGCATACGAAAGAGACGTGTTTCTCGGCAACAGCATCCCGACCGAACGAACGGGCAAGGCTATATCCGTTTTTATCTCTTTCAGATCCCCGTCTGCAAGACGGCGAGTAACGTATTCGCGCGGGATAACGCCGACGCCCATACCGCGAATGACCAGCCGTTTCATAAAATCCCAACTGCTCACCTCGACGGACGGCTCCAGCTCAATTCCCAGCGAGGACAAAAAATTGTCCAACGAACGTCGC
>JBGVRF010000049.1:0-2663 GCA_045128175.1 Candidatus Scatosoma sp. | reverse complement strand
GTTGTACCCCGATCGTCTTTGCGATCCTGGAAATCGCTTCTATGCCGAAGTTATGCTCGTCGTTCATTATTTTCCGAAAGGTATCGGGGCAAATGTGGCACATTTTACAAAACTGTTTTTCCGTCAACTTATTTTCTTTTATAAAATTTTCTATAGGCAATACCGCACAATGTTGTATGAGGAATTGCGTTGGTATTTTCGAGGGATAAAAAGGCACTTGTTTGAGATAATAGTGAACCCTATTATAAGAAAAAGTAACGCCTTTATCCCCGAAAATAATAGTAAGTCCTTTTATCGTTATTTGTGCGGGGTTGCCTATAAGCTCTGTTTTTATTCTGTCTTTCATATTCGCCTCCATTCCTTTATCGGAATAATTATATCATTCCTGTTTAGGAATGTCAATTGTTTTTATTCCTAAAATGGAATATAATATAAGAAAACTTTATCATAATAAATAATTTTAACGAAAAGCGGAATCTTATCGGTCATACCGAGCGAAGTGAGTGCAGCGAACGCAGTCGAGTGTATCTCCGTATAAAATTCGGCATTATTAAAAATGAGATACACTCCATTCGCTATCGCTCAGTCGGTATGACAGTTGGAAAATTGCCTACTGATTTTGAAACAACCAATAAAAGGAAGCTTATCATCGTGGAAATATTTGCAGAAAGATTAAAAGAATTAAGAACAGACAAAGGCTTATCGATTCAAGCTTTGAGCAACGAAGTAAAAATCGGCGTTGCTTCTATTTGCCGCTGGGAAAATTGTCAAGCAGACGTAAAAGGCTCTCAACTTATAATCCTTGCTAAATTCTTTGGCGTTACGATCGATTATTTATTGGGCTTAGAGAATTGATGGCAAAAGTTATAAAAATTTTAACGGCGGTCAGCGTTTCCGTTTTTTTGGTTTTTCTCGCGCTGTATGCCATTTGGCAGATCGGCGTTTTTCTGACCCTTTGCATCACGTTCGGAACGGTCGCATATCATTTTTCCATGCGGCTTTTGGTCGGCGGGATCGTAAACGCTATTTTTCATAATAAAATGGATCCCGATAGATTCTGGTTCCGGGAAAGGTCTTTTGAAAAACGATTGTACGCGTTTTTGCGGGTGAAAAAATGGAAAAAATATATTCCCACTTATGCGCCCGAAACCTTTTCCACGCAAAACCGTTCTTTGGAAGAGCTTGCACAAGCTACCTGCCAGGCGGAAGCGGTGCACGAAATCATCATAGCGTTCAGTTTTCTTCCCTTGCTACTGATTTCCGTATTCGGCGCGCCTGCCGCCTTTATAACGACCTCTTTTCTCGCCGCGTTGCTCGACTCGGTTTTCGTGCTTCTGCAAAGATACAACCGTCCGAGATTATTGAAATTGATAAAAAGCCGTCGCCGACCGAATACGTAAAAAATTTTGGAAAATTTTCCAACTTTACAGAGTAAAAACCTCGTTTCGATTGTTTCATATATAGTGGGTATTTTTTGTTAAAGCTTTGTCACAATAAACGCTTAATCGGCGTCAGCGGTCTGCATATGCAGTATTTTGCAGACAGAAATCGACCGAGCGTTGCGACAAAGCCTTTGTTAAAAGCCCGTTTTCAAAAGCCTTTATAAAAAGCTTTGGTGGTGTTATGGATTATATTCAGATTGTCAATCTTATTTTCTTTATATTGTTCGGATGTTTGTCACTGCTATTCGCGCATTTTGTATTCTTTGCGATCGTAGGTATTTTTTGCAAGAAAAAATATCCCAAAACGGAGGAAAAGCGAAAATACGGCATCGTCGTTTCCGCCCGAAACGAAGAGAAAGTCATCGGAAACCTCATCGCAAGTATTCGAAAGACAAGCTATCCCCAGGACAAGCTGCACATCTTCGTCGTCGCGCATAACTGCACGGACAACACGGCACAATTCGCAAGAGAAGCGGGTGCGATCGTATACGAGTACAACAACGAAAACGAATGCACGAAAGGCTATGCGTTCCGTTATCTCTTCGAGCAGATCCAAAAAGAATACGGAATCGAATCCTTCGACGGATTTTTTCAATTTGATGCCGACAACGTAGTCGCAACGAATTATTTTGATAAAATGAACGACGCGTTCGTGGCGGGCGAAGGCAAAAACGTGATCACCTCGTTCAGAAACTCGAAAAATTTCAGTTCGAACACCCTTTCCGCGATGTACGGTTTGTATTTTATCTACGGTTGCCGTTTCGAATCCCGCGGAAGAACGGCGTTGGGGTGCTCGACCCGTGTACAGGGCACCGGATTTGTGATCCCCAGCGAGTTTATTAAAGACGGTTGGAATTACGTAACTCTTACCGAGGACTGGGAATTCGTCGTCGATCAGATCCTGCGCGGAAACAAAGTCTGCTTTTGCGACGATGCGGTATTTTATGACGAACAGCCGACAGGCCTCCGCGTGATGTGGCGACAGCGCGTGCGTTGGGCAAAAGGTCATCTGCTCGTTTGTTCCACACGGCTGAAAGATCTGATAAAAACACTTTTCCGTTCCAAAAAGAAACAGCCGAATCTCCACAGAATGTCCATATACGACGTAACGATGAATATTTTGCCTATATGTATCATCGGTACGGCACTTTCCCTTCTCAACCTTGTTGCCTTGCTGTTGGCACCTCTTTTCGGGGAGTACGATCTCTCAAAGATCCTGAC
>JBGVRF010000048.1:0-9712 GCA_045128175.1 Candidatus Scatosoma sp. | reverse complement strand
ATCCGTACGCCGCGGCCGAAAGAATATTCAAAGCAGTCCAAGCCGCGGTTTTTCACGAATATAGCCGACTGTTCGGTGTGGGAAAAGCCTTCCGCATAAAAGCTTTCGCAGTTACCGCTGGGGCCGAATTTGATCATGATTTCTTACCGTCCTTATATCTTCTTCCAATTGTGTTTTTAAAGCATCAACACTGTCGAATTTTTTCACTTCGCGCAAATAACGAATAAATTCGACCTTCAGTGTTCTGCCGTAAAGATCCCCATCAAAACCGTCAAGATAGGTCTCCGTCAGCACCCGAGTATTGTCGAACGTCGGGCGCGAGCCATAATTTGTGATACCTATATAATCTTTTCCGTCCAGCATGACAGCCGTTTCGTAAACACCCTTTTTTATCGGATGCTTGCCCGTGGGATATTCGATATTCGCCGTCGGAAAACCGATCGTACGACCGATCCGCCGATCTTGGAATACCTCGCCATTTAAAAAAAAGTTATGCCCCAAAAGCACGTTCGCTTTTTCGAGCGCACCGTCGGAAAGTAATTTTTTGATATAACGCGAACTGACTTTTTCGCCCTCCAATTGGACGAGCGGTTGTACGTCAACGCATACATGGGTGGCTCGTTTTATCGTTTCCGGCGTTCCCATAGCCTTTGCGCCAAAGCGAAAATCTTCACCGCAGACGAACAGTTTCGGATAAAACTGCTCCGTCAGAATCCGTAAAAAATCTTCAGGTGCAAGGTCTTTTATTTCCGAAAAAGGAAGCTCGAACACAAAATCCGCGCCGGCGGTCCGAAAAATATCCTCCCGCTCGAAAAACGTAAACAACGCATCGTCTTCCTTTCCGCCGACGATGGTCATAAGTCCCACGGGAAAACCGCTCTGTTTTGCCCGCGCAAGCAAACGGCGATGCCCGACGTGTAAGCCGTCAAAGCCGCCAAGCAACATTACTGAGCCGTTTTCGATATTCTTTTGTTCCGTCAGCCAAACCGTTTTCAACATAATTTCGTCTTTGTCTTTGCCATTCCGTTTTTCACCTCGGCAATGCCGTAAAATACGCCTTCGCGATAGATCTTATACAATCCTTCCACCTCGTGCGTTTCGACGGCAACGCCGTTATAAAAACGCTGTTCTTGCCTGCCTGAAAGCGTAAGCGTGGCAAATGGCAACACGCTTTCCGTAGGAATAATCAGCTTCTGCAATTCTTCCAATGGCGGATCTTCTTCCAGTACGGAAAAAGGCAAGGAATTTTCCAACGTAAAAATACCGCTTTGCGTACGGTTGAGCGCGCTCATCACCGCTTTCGTACCGAGCGCCGCCGCAATATCCCGCGCCAAAGAACGAATATACGTACCGCCACCGCAACGAATACGAATACGAAAGGTATCTTCTTTATCCTCCACCCTTTCGATCAGTTTCATATCGTAAATATGCACTTTTTTTGCTTCCAGCTCGAATTCTATCCCCGCTCGCGCAAGATCGTATCCGCGCCTGCCGTTTACATTTTTTGCACTATACTTCGGTGGCACCTGCATAATATCCCCGAAAAACGCAGGCAAAACGTCTGTAATTTCCCGTTCATCGGGTACATGCCCCCCTTGTACGAGGATTCCCGTCGAATCGAGCGTGTCCGAATCCACCCCGAAAGTAAACTCCGCAATATACTCTTTTTCCTTTTCCAAAAAGTAATCGAACAGACGGGTAGCGTTACCGACGCCGACGGGCAAAACGCCGCTCGCCAAGGGGTCGAGCGTGCCCATATGCCCACAGGGAACACCCGAAAGCCGTTTGATCTTATTGACGACCGTCGAGGATACGATCCCCGACGGTTTGTCCACGTTTATAAAACCGAAAGCGTTTACCTTTCCTTCTCTTCTCACAAAAAAACTCCTATTTGCCGTTCGGACGACCTTAACGAAGCTCGATGCCGAGTTTGAATTTGAGATTGCCCAAGATCTTCTTGACGTACCCGTCGAGCGTTTCGGGCGTAAACGCCTTTTCCACATTCGCGTCGGGCGTAAAGGTCAACGTGAACGCCATACTCTTCTTGCCTTCGGGGACCTGGCCGCCGCGGTATACGTCGAACAAACGCGCCTCCGTTACGTATTTACAAGAATGCATCAGCACTTCTTCAATCTCCGCGCACGTCAATTTTTCATCCGCAATAAGCGCAAGGTCGCGTTTTACCGCGGGGAATTTGGGAAGATTGACGTAGCGGATCCCGTCGTCCATCGTCTCCGACAAAGTCGCCAAATCCAGCTCGCCAAGATATACTTTTTTATCCAAGCCGAGCGAAAGGGCGATAGCAGGGTCGAGTTCACCGATACAACCAACTACTTTTTTATCCAATAATACGTTTGCGGAAACACCGGGATGCAAGTATGATTTTTCCGCTCTTTCATACGTAAACGTAAGGTGGAATATCTCCGCAAGACGTTCCACTGCGCCTTTCATATCGAAGAAATCGTTTTTACCGCCCCAGACACCGAGAACGAGGTGTTTTCTTTCTTCGGGCTGTTCGCTTTCCGCCGTATTGCGGGGGAAGTACGTATTCGCTACCTCAAACTGTCTACCCTCGTCGTTGCCGCGACGAATATTACGTACCGCATTCATCAACATGGACGGCGCAAGGAAGGTACGCATTACAGACAATTCCTCGCTGATGGGATTGAGAATCTTAACCGCGTTGCGTTCCGCCGCGTCTTCGGGTAACTTCATAAGCTCAAAATCTTTCGGGGAATAAAAGGAGTAGTTATACGCTTCCGAGAAGCCCTGTACGCGCAAAACGTTCTTAACGTGCAATTCTTTTTTCTGTGCATCGGTCAAGCCGCCGCCCGTGACCTTTGCTTTATCAAGGAAAGTCGGCGTGATATGCTCGTAACCGTACATGCGGATGACTTCTTCCGCGAGGTCGGGATACCCGTCCACGTCGTCGCGATAGCCGGGGATCTCCACCGTCAGCTTATCGCCGTCAATGACAGGCTTAAAATTCAATCTCTCGAGGATCGAAACGATCTCTTCGTCGGGCACGACAATACCAAGCAATGCGTTTATCTTCGAAACGCTCGCAGTCATTATACGAGGCGTCAGACTGATCGTGCAAACGTCTTCGCAAAGCTCCGTCACCGTACCGCACCCCAATTCTTCGATGAGATGCAACGCTCTGTCCATACCAAATGCGTTGGTGTACGCGTCTACCCCCTTTTCAAATCTCGACGAGGAATCGGACGACTGCCCCAATGACCTCGAAGTCTTTCTCACGTTATCGCGCGCGAACTTCGCGGATTCGAAGAATACGTTTTTGGTAGTATCCTTGATACCGCTGTTCAAGCCGCCCATGATCCCCGCAAGAGCAACGGGCTTATCGCCGTCGCAAATAACAAGATTATCGGGGGTAAGCGTAAATTCTTTTTCATCAAGCGTGACTATCTTCTCTCCTTTTTCCGCGCGACGGACAACGATCTTTCTGCCTCCAATCTCGTCGGCGTCGAACGCGTGCATGGGCTGTCCCATTTCCAAAAGCACGAAATTAGTGATATCCACAATCGGAGAGATCGAACGGATCCCCGAAACGGCAAGACGTTTCCGCATCCAAGCCGGCGAAACGCCGCCCGTTACGTTTTCCACGTAATGCCCTACGTAACGGGGGCAAAGATCGGGCGCAAGCACCTCCACTACGACGGGTGCAGCCGCCGTTTCATGCGTTGTGTAGGAAACATCGGGCGCCTTAAAAGGCTTTTTCATGACCGCGGCAATCTCTCTTGCGATACCGAGAATACACTGACAATCGGGACGGTTTGCCGTAACCGAAATGTCGAAGATCCAATCGTCAAGCCCGACGATCTTTTTGATATCCTCGCCCAAAGGCGCGTCCTTTGCAAGATCGAGCAAACCGTTAACCTCCGCACCGGGATAGAAATCGTCGTTGATGCCGAGTTCTTCCCCCGAGCAGAGCATACCGAAGGATTCTATGCCGCGGAGCTTGCCTTTCTTGATCTTTTTAATTCCATCGGGATTTTTTTCAAGCATCACGGGATTACTTTCGACTACAGTCGAACCGTCCAGCGCGCAGGGCGTTTTCATGCCCACGTACACGTTTGGCGCGCCCGTGACAATCTGCAGCTCTCTGCCGTATTCTTCGCCGCAATCCACCACACAGATCTGCATATGATCGCTGTCGGGATGAGGCGTCAATGCTTTGACTTCACCAACCACGACGCGGTTTATCTTTTCACCGAGATAAACGAGTTCTTCCACCTCGAAGCCGCAGGAAAACAGCTTTTCTGCAAGCTCCTGCGCGGAAACGTCTATATCTACGTAATCTTTTAACCAACTTAAAGGCGCTTTCATTGTATAATCCTCCTTTAATCCTCAAACTGTTCCAAGAACCGCGTGTCGTTTTCGAACAGCGTCTTAATGTTGTTGATGCCGTATTTAAGCATAGCGATACGTTCAATACCCATACCGAACGCAAAGCCCGTATATTCGTCGGGATCGACATTACAATTTTCCAATACGTGGCGGTTGACCATACCGGCGCCGAGCACCTCGATCCAGCCCGTGCCTTTGCACAACCGACATCCCTTACCGCCACATTCCGAACAGCTGAGATCGACCTCTACGCTGGGTTCGGTAAACGGGAAATACGAGGGGCGCAAACGCACCTTTGTCGAAGAAGTGAACATCTTCTGCGCGAACTCCGCAAGCATACCCTGCAGATCGCAAAGAGTAATGCCCTTATCTACAACAAGCCCTTCCATTTGATGGAACATCGGGGAATGGGTCGCATCGTCGTCCGAACGGAATACTCTGCCCGGAGAAAGGATCTTGATAGGCGGCGCGTTCTTCTCCATAACGCGGATCTGTCCCGCCGAAGTCTGCGTACGCAACAACAGATTTTCCGCAAGATAGAACGTATCCTGCATATCACGCGCGGGGTGGTCTTTGGGCGTATTGAGCGCAGTGAAGTTATAATAATCCGTTTCGATCTCAGGGCCTTCGAACACCGTAAACCCCATCCCCGAGAAAATGTCAATAAGTTCGTTTTTGACAAGCGTGATGGGATGCAAAGCGCCCGCTTTATACGATTTCCCGGGCATCGTGATATCGATACGCTCGCTGGCATATTTCTTTTCCATTTCCATCTGCCGTACGACGATCGCGCGCGCTTCAAACGCTTCTTCCGTTTTCTGCTTATACTCGTTCACGATCTTGCCGAACGCGGGACGATCTTCCTTCGGCAGATCTTTCATGCCGCTCATGATCCCTTTAAGTTCGGTTTGAAACTTTACTTTAAGTTCGTAAAGTGCTCTACCCGTTTCCGTCTGTTGCATTGCGGCGTCGATCTCCGCGCACAGTGCTTCGATTCTTTGTTTCATATGCTTCCTCCGAATTTTTTATCCGTTTGATTTTTCTGTTTTTTGTGATAGAGTTTACATATAGCGACTTTGTCGCCCGATGGCTTCGCCATAGAAACGCAAGCAAAGCTTGCTTCTACAAGTACTTTCACGGAGCTCTGCTCCACACCTCGGCAAGGCCCGCCTCTGCACTCCGCAAGGAACTGAGTTCCTTGACCTCCAATCGCAAGAAGCGATGTGCGTAAAACACGCAAAACGCCCTGCGCGTCCTCTCCGTCAGGGAAAAAGATCACGCAGGGCGAATATATCCGCTGTACCACCTGCTTTCACGCGAGTTTTCGCGTCTTGTTCACGCCGTTACGCCGCGTTAGCGCGTTCCTCTCTACCCCGCCCGTTTTTACACTCGGCTCAAAAGGACAGCTCCAAAGTGAAATGGCGAATTTTCCTCCCCGACGCGTCTTTCAGCCTACGGACGCGCTCTCTGCGCGGGAAACGTTGAAAATGCCTACTTTTTCATCGCTTTTGTTCAGTTTGAATTATTATAACCTTTTTTTCTTAAAAAGTCAACCGATTTTTATATGCGGATAATTATTTCTGTTTCAACAAATCGCGGATCTCTTCCAACAAACGGGTGTTCGCCGTAGCTTTTTCTTCCGCCGCAGCCGCTTCCGCCGCCGCTTTTTCCGCTGCAATACGTTCTTCCTTGGCTTTTTGCGCGACAAGCTCCGCTTTCTTTGCCTCAAGGATCGCCACCGCCTGTTTCTTGGAAACCTTCTGTTCGCGACGAATCTTCTGAATTTCCTTTTTGTCGTCAAGCTCAAGCCCTTCGATCATTTTCGCTTGTGCTTCCGCGATACGGTTGAACATACGCACGATACTGAACAGTACGAAAGCAATAAGCAAGAAATTGATGATCGCGCTGATAAACGATCCCCAATCGATATAAATAGAAGCTGCCAGATCAAGCTCCTGCCCGATTACCTCGCCCGAAGCGCCCAACGTGTCTTTATACGCTGGCGACAGCATCGTGATCGCACCGCTCAAGCCCTCTTTGCCCAGCACCAACGCGATCAACCAATTGATGATAGGCTTTAGGATATAATTGCTCAACCCGTTTACAATACCCGTAAACGCGCCGCCAACGATAACACCGACGGACATGTCTAATACATTGCCGCGTGTAATGAATTTTTTAAATTCACCGAAAAAGTTTTTGATACGTCCTTGTTTTTCCATTGTGAAATACCTCTTTTTATTTTTTACGGATTTCTCCGCATTTTTGTCAGATCATTTTTTTGCTTTTACAGCCCGCGCCGCTTTCGCCGATATCTTTTTGATAACGAACATCTTCGTAAATAAGCCGTTGGCAGAACGCTCTGCCGATCGTTCCCACAAAATATCTTTTAACACGACGCCGCCGTTCATAAGCAAGTCGCCACCCGCCAAAAATCTCTCCTGTTCCTCAGGGTAATTATCCTGCAGACGATAACTCACCTCGTACATGGTACCCTCGTCCAAACCTTTAAACGTCACCCGACGGTTGGCATATTTCCATCTCGGATCTACCGCAACAGAGGCGATCGCCAACGTCTTATTCCGATCAACGCAGATAAAACCGCTGATCTCGTCTTGAAACGCATCTCCAAGACGGTACATTTCCCCATACTGTAACACCTTGCGGTATTTTTTATAAAATGTGATCTGTTTCTTTACAGTTTCTTTTTCTGCGTCCGTTAATGCAGTCAAATCGGTCTCATACCCGAATACGCCGCACGCAGCCACGTTAAAACGAGTCTCCAGTGACGAAGCATTGCCCGTCTGATGATTAGGGGAAGCCGAAACGTGACAGGAAATACTGCTCTGCGGGTATCCGAACGAAGTACCCGTTTGGATTTTCATACGACAACGTGCGTCCGTATTGTCCGAAGTCCAAATCTGCGGCATATAACACAATATTCCCAAATCGAATCTCCCACCGCCGCCTGCGCAGCCCTCGAAAAGCACACTCGGGAAGCGCGAAACGATCTTACCGACGACCGTATAAAAGCCCTTCATGTATTCGATAAAATACGCTCCGTTCAGCCCTTCTTTGGAAAAGCAGTCAGTCATATGGCGGTTATAATCCCATTTGACGTACGTCGCTTTCGTTTCCGTGATAACGTTGGAAATAACACGAATGAGATATTTCTGTACGTTTACGTCCGCAAGATTGAGCATCAGCTGATTGCGCCAACGAAGCGGTTCTCTGCCGGGAACCTTCATCACGTACTCTGGATGTTTTTTATATAGCTCGCTGTCTTCCGAAATCGATTCCGGTTCGACCCAGATCCCGAATTTTAAACCTCGTTCCCTTATCCCCTCTGCAAGCGCTGCGATACCGCCCGTTTTTTGCTCGTAATCGAACCAATCGCCTAAAGAGGAGGTGTCGTCATCACGATGCCCAAACCAGCCGTCATCGATAACAAGCAATTCTATCCCAAGATCTGTAGCCACGTTCGCAAGATCCCAAATTTTTTCTTTGGTAAAATCGAAATAGGTCGCTTCCCAGTTGTTGATCAACACGGGTCGTTCTTTATCTTTCCATTTTCCGCGCACGATATGCGAAGATACGAAACCGTGCATCGCGCGGCTGGCGGAGTCCTCGTCCGAAGCAAAACACATCACCGCTTCGGGCGTGAAAAAATCCTCTCCCGCCGCCAATTTTTTACGCAACATAAAATCGTTTACGCCCACTGTCACACGGGTACGAGGCAAAAAATCCGATTCTGCCGTTTCTTTGTGGTTTCCTGAATAAATAAGGTTAAACGCATATACGCTACCCGGCTTTTTCAGCATCACAAACGGATTCGCCGTATGCGAGCTGGCGCCGAGACGGCTTTCATTGACCAAAACCGAACCGCCGTTTACGGACAATTCTCGCTTATTTCTTTCATTCGCCCATTCCCCGCGAAAGGTAACGAACGTATAATTATCCCCCGCCAAGTCGAGCTGCAAAGATGGCAACCCGCAGATGTACGCATCTTTTTTTCCACCGTTGCGTAATCGTGTCGACACAGCGATCACGTCACTGTCTTCAAATATCGTGTAATATAAAAACAGCTTAAGTTTCGACGGCTCGTCCAAAAACTCCAGACATAACGTCTGCGAAGTGCTTTTGTTTTCCGAAGCGACGTAAGAAGCCGGCCAAGGCGAAATATCGGGTTTCTCTACAAACCTTGCACGTAAAAACTCGAAACGGGTCGTAAACGAACCGTCTGCAAATTCGCATAAAACGCCGGTACTTTGCAGATCGTTACCGCCGAACGAAGAAAACAATTTTCTTTCCGGCTCACCAACGTAGCCTATACCGCATAAAAAATCGCAATCATCGGGCATTTGCGCCAACTTTTTGCCGTAATAGAGATACTCCGCATGTTTTTCAGTCACACCGATCAATAAAGTCGTATTCAGCGTATCGAGTTTATAAATCCTTCCTTTACGTTTGATCATAAAATCCTCAAAAAAAGCACTGAAAAAGAATTTCTCTTTTCCGTGCTTTTATTATATCATATATTAAAAATATATGCAAGTTTTTTATAAAACCTTTTCCCGATTTATATAGGCATTTCTTTATTAAAAATAGGTATTTCTTCACTATTATACCATTGTCATTATGCTGTTCGCATTTATTAGTCCTCGCCGCCTGCGCTCGCCTCAAGCCCGTCCGCCGCCGACTCCTTTAGCAGATCGCAGAGAAAAAACATATCCTCCCCGACCTCTTTCATCAACCGCAACAGTTCGTCGCGCGTTTCTTTCCTGATCGCTTTGCTAATCAAACAAGCATACTCGTTTAAAAGTAATTTTTCCATATAAAACGCATCGCGGATGCTGTCGTATTCGTTGAGCGTTATTTCCCGTTTTTCCAGCTTCATTCTTCCGTTTCGTCCTCCTCTTCCTGTTTTGCCTTACCAAACGCAAGACGTTCGATCGCGGTTTTGCGTTTTTGGTGCCGCTCGGACAACGTTTCCATATTCTTTGCAAGCGCTACGTCCATCAAAAGACGGGAATATATTTTCGTCTTTTTTTCTGCCAAATCCTCCATCTCGGAAAGCTTTTTTAAAAATTCGCACTCCTGCTGCATCAAATCCTTTTTTTGCATAAAAATAAACCCTCCCAGCCGCAGTATGCGGAAAACGGGAAGGTTCTATTCCTTTCTATTTTATTTTTTCGGTTTCACTTTCGTCCCCGTTTTCGTTTCGGTTTTTGCATGATCGCAAAGCCCGCGCAGGGTACAGCTTTCGCAGGACGGTCGTTGTGAATGACACACACGTCTGCCATGATAGATCAGCCAATGATGTGCCTTCGACCAATCCTCCTTC
>JBGVRF010000047.1:0-5139 GCA_045128175.1 Candidatus Scatosoma sp. | reverse complement strand
CGGATATGTTGAAAAGTACAGCAAAAAGCGGCACGGCGAAAAAACTGCGCGACCTCCCCTTTGACGTCGCCGCAAAAACGGGAACGGTGGGTACGGAAAAGGGCAATACGGACGCCTATGCCCTTTCTTATACCGCACGGGATTGTATCGGGGTATGGTTGGGCAACAGCGATAATTCGTATATCGATTGCACGGGCGGAGGCTTGCCGTGTAACGTACTCTTACGACTGAATGAGTATTTATATGACGGATATCGCAAAAAAAACGAGGCTATCCCCTCTTTTTCATCCCCAAAAAATGTAGTACGCGTGACATTAGATAAATCTTCTTATTATGACACGCATACCTTAATGTTAGCCGATGATCTGGCACCTGTTGAATATCGCTTCACCGAATTGTTTAAAAAGACTGCGATTCCCACAAAAAAGAATGACGCCTTTACAAATCCCGCTATTTTCGCCCCTGAGCTGACCTTTTCAAAAGGTACAGTGCGTATTTTCTTCGACAAACGTTGTCCGAGCTATTATCAATATCGAATCGATCGCTATGATTATGCGACACATAGTACCGTCTATTTCGGAGCTTTTACCGAGTGTTTTACAGATGAGGAGCTACTTGAAAATAAAAGCTATATCTATACTGTAACGCCCATTTATAAAGGAAAAGAAGGCAAATCCATTACACTTCCGAGCATTTCGACAAAAAGCGATCCGCCTTCTTCGGAAAAGAAAGACGAGATCTTGGAGAAAAATTGGTGGGAATATTAAGAAACGGCGTACCGCAATCGGTACGCCTATTGCTTTAAATCTCTATTTTTTCTATGGATCGGAACGCTTCAGCTATCAACCCCTCTACATCCAACTTCGATTCCTCCCGCAAAATATCTTTAAGCTTTGGACGGATCGCAGGGAAATCAGGCAAAAATACTGTGCAACAATCCTCGAAAGGTAAGATCGAAGTTTCGTACGCGCCCATTTTTACCGAACGTTCTATGATCTCGTTTTTATCGAAGCCAACAAGCGGACGTAACACGGGTAATTTTTCAACGACGGAATTAGAAGACGTCATTCCCTCGATCGTCTGGCTTGCAACCTGTCCGAGGCTCTCGCCCGTGATCAGGCATTGCGCACCGATATGCAACGCATGACGTTCGGCAATTCGATACATAAACCTACGAAGCAACGTGATCATCAACTCCGGTTTACATTTCTCATGGATTGCCTCTTGAATATGCGTAACACTCACCGTATAAAGCTTTGTTCCGCAGGTATATTCCGATAAGATCGTTGCAAGCTCGACGACCTTTTCCTTTGCCTGCATATTAGTATAAGGATAGCTGTGAAAATGCAAGCAATCGACGTTCATACCGCGCTTCGCCATCATATGACCCGCAACAGGGCTGTCGATTCCTCCCGAGATCAGCAAAAGACCTTTACCTGCCGTACCGACAGGCATACCGTTTGCACCTTCGATAAATTCGCCGAATACCAGCGCGCGACCGAATTCCCGAATATCCACTCGAATAGTAAACGAAGGATCATGTACGTCGACCGTTAATTTTCCTTTCGTATAATCGAGCAGCAACCCGCCGAGTTCGCGACTGATCTCAATCGAAGTCATTGGATATTTCTTGTCGCCGCGGTGTGACTCTACTTTAAACGAGCCTTCCGGCTTTACCAACAGCTTTGCGGCCTCAAAAATACTGTTCATATCCGAAGCTGTTTCATATGCAAGACTGAGCGTATGCAAACCAAATACTTTTTTCAGCTTCTCGATAAGAGTTTCCGATTTCTCTTCCGAAAATTTCTGCACAAGATAGCGTCCGCTCTGCTTTACCAATTCATATTCAAAGCCCTTCAGCGCACGATGAAGATTGGTTTCAAACGCCCGCTCGAAAAAGCCTCGATTTTTACCTTTTAAAAAGAGTTCCGCATAGCGGATAATGATTACCTTTTCCATAAAAATTCCTTTTTTATTTCATTCTGAGCTTCAAATCGCGTCCGATTTCGTTAAGTACGTTTGCCGCCTCTTCAATCTCCGCTTGTGTCGTCTGTGGTGAAAAGCTAAGCCGCAATACGCCGTCCGCAGTTTTTTCATTGTAACCGCAAGCCAAAATCACCTTACTGTATCGCGTTTTCGCATTCGACGAACACGCCGAACCCGTACCGATGACCACCCCTTTATCATCCGCCATATGCAGTAAGATCTCTCCGCGCAAGCCAACCGCCGAAACGGTGAGAATGTACGGTGTTCCGTCTTCAGGCGAAAGTCGCATATATACGTCTTTATCCAGTACAGACCAAAGCTTTTCTCGATATTCCGCTAAGCGTAAAAAATCCGCCTTCAGCGTCGAAAACTTTTCCTCTGCCGCATACTGAAATTGCTTGATCCCGAAAACATTTTCCGTTCCGCTACGTTTTCCCGATTCTTGCCCGCCACCGATAAGATAAGCGGGCAACGTCAACGATTTGCGTTTAATCAGCGCGCCGACGCCTTTTAAGCCGCCGATCTTATGCGCACTGATGGAATATAAGTCTATCTCTTTTCCCAGCTTAAACGGAATTTTTCCATAGCCTTGGACGCCGTCCACGTGGAAGATCACACGAGAATTTTTTTGCTTGACAAGTTTTGCGATCATGTTGACGTCGTTGATCGCGCCGATCTCGTTGTTTACGTGCATGACAGAAACAAAACTCGTTTTTGCATCCACAAGCGCAAGTAATTTTTCAACGTTCACCCGTCCGTCCTTTTGTAAAGGTGCAAACCGCGGCTCGGCGATCCCTCTGTTTTTCAGCTCGGCAAAAGGCGATGCAACCGCCGAATGTTCGCCCATCGTCGTGACAGCGTTTCCCCTTCTGGCGAAACCGAAAACAGCTTGATTGTCCGATTCCGTTCCGCAGGAGGTAAAAATCAGCTCGAACGTAGCTTCATCTGCAATCCCGGAAAGCAAAGCGGAGCGCGCTTTTTTAAGCTCGCTCTGCAATGCATATCCTTCCTTGTATAACGCCGAAGGATTATAAAATTTCTCCGTAACGTATTCTTTCGCGCGTTCAAATGCCTTCTCGGAAGGCTTTGTCGTTGCCGCATTATCTAGATATATCATACTTTCTTCTGTTGTTTTCTTTCCTGCATTACATAATCGCTTTCCAGAACGTTTCTCTTAGCGAATTTCATGATATTCATCAAAAGCAATTCACGACACTCGAGAACATAAAGCTTTTTACCGTTATCATTGACAAGAATATACATAAAGAATTTCCCGTCCATAGCTTCGACGTTCGGCGTACAGATCACTTCTTTGGTCGAGGGATCGGATTTCAAACGCTCATAAGAGCTGTTATCAACGTCCCCGATCTGCAATATCTCCACCGCATCAAAACGCGTGAGTAGCTTACGCTTGTTTATATTGAAGACCTTGGAAATACGAAGCTCACCCGAAACAAAGCAGTAATCATAACTGACATTGAAACGCGATTTCATTTTAAACAGGAAGAACCAGAACAGCAAGAAGAATGCGCCATTCAACGCGCAAAAGATGGAAATAAATTTCTGACCTTCATATATAGCTTGCAATTCTTCAATCGTCGTCCCGTCGGGAATCGTATCGGGAGTCGTAAACGATCCCCACGGCATCATAAACAGGAAAAACATCAGAAGTAAAATCGCTAACACCAAGAATATATTGGATACGATATTCGTGATCTTATATCTTCGTTCTCCTTTTTTGGAATCCTGCGCAACAGCGCTTTCTTCATAGAAAACGTCCATTTCCGCCTCCTTATTCGTCTTATATTTTTAAATTTCCAACGTCCCCTCGTAAACGGTTTTAACATTGCCACTCAATTCCACTTCACCGTCGGAATGATAATTGACCGTCAAATCACCGCCGCGCAGCTTGACCGTTACGTTGGTATCCTTTTCACAATAGCCGCCGAGCACTGCCGCCACGACCGCCGCGCAAGCGCCCGTACCGCAAGCCCACGTTTCACCGCTACCGCGTTCCCAAACACGCATCTTGATCGTTGCTTTGTTGACTACACGGATAAATTCCGTATTGATACCTTCAGGGAAATATTCGCAGTTTTCGAATTCGGGTCCGATCACGTCTACGTTGATCGCATCCACCTTGTCGCTGAATACGATGCAGTGCGGGTTGCCGACGTTGACAAGAGTGATCTTATAATCAAGCCCTCCGATATTCACCGTCTTTCCGACGATCTGTTCCTCATCCCAAACGGAAGGAATCTTCGTCCCCGCAAGTTCTGCTTTTCCGAGGTTTACGCTGGCAGAATTCACCTTTCCGCCGAACGAATACACCTTCACGGGACAAACGCCTTTCGTCGTTTCGATAAGCATATCCGTTTTATTCACGATTCCTTTTTCATAGAGGTATTTACCTATACAACGAATCGCGTTGCCGCCCGTAGGTGCTTCCATACCATTTTTATTGAAAATACGCATTTTTGCGTCTGCGATCTCGGAATTTTCGATCAATACGATACCGTCGCCACCAATACCGTAATGCGGGATCACGTAATTGACTGCGATCGATTCCGGACAAGTGATCTTGCCGTCGCGATTATCAAACACGATATAATCGTTACCGCAAGACTGCATCTTCGTGAAGTCAAGCTTCAGCTTCTCGTTTCGCAATGCATTGATATCGACAAGCTCGGTGTTATCTTCGGTGAATTTACTTGCGATGATATCCGCAAGAGCGTTCGCCGTATCCAGCGCCGTCAACACCGTGATACCGAGCAGGATCGCGTGATGATGCAAACGAATGAAGTCATTGATAGATTCCATATCCGTCTTACCCGTATAAACCACGTAATCGATCTTACCTTCGTCCATCAGTTTGATGACGGAATCGGTTGCGGAAAGTCTATCTACTACCTGACAATCGATACCAAGATCGTTAATGACCTTCGCCGTACCCTTCGTCGCATACATCGTACAACCGAGGTCTCCGAATTTTTTCGCGATTGTCAAAAGATCGAGTTTGTCCTGATCGTTTACGGTCATATAAACGCCGACGGGTCGGCGTTCGGAAGGATGGCACATCTTAAAGCCCGCGGAAACAAGCCCTTTGAACATAGCTTCTTCCATCGTTTTACCGATACCCAAAACTTCACCCGT
>JBGVRF010000046.1:0-16875 GCA_045128175.1 Candidatus Scatosoma sp. | reverse complement strand
TGGGTACAGTCACTTTCTTCGTCCCCACTTAAAGAGCTTTACAATCCGAAAACCTTCTTCACTCACGCGGCATTGCTGGGTCAGAGTTGCCTCCATTGCCCAATATTCCCCACTGCTGCCTCCCGTAGGAGTCTGGACCGTTTCTCAGTTCCAATGTGGCCGATCACCCTCTCAGGTCGGCTACCCATCGTCGGCTTGGTAGGCCGTTACCCTACCAACTACCTAATGGGACGCGAGCTCATCCATATCCGATAAATCTTTTACCTCAGAAGGATGCCCTTCCGTGGTCTTATGCGGTATTAGCAGTCGTTTCCAACTGTTATTCCCCTGATATGGGCAGATTGCTCACGCGTTACTCACCCGTCCGCCACTCACTTAGTTCCCGAAGGATCTAAGTTCGTTCGACTTGCATGTGTTAAGCATGCCGCCAGCGTTCATCCTGAGCCAGAATCAAACTCTTAAGTTTAATTGTTTAAAGTCATTACCTCTTTCAAGATAATAACGGCTCTAACTTTGTTATCTCTTTGCTGACTTGCTTTCAAGGTTACTTGTGTTTCTACAAGTTCTTTGAAAAATTAACGGAAATTACCTTTCTATTTGCATTTTTGTCAAATAAAATCTCATTTCTTTCTTATTCCATTTTTAATCTGCTTTTTCCTGACCACAGTCAGGGCCCCGCCTCGGCGATAGCTTGTATATTATACCACAAATCGTTTTGCCTTGTCAAGCATTTTTTCGAACTTTTTCAAAGTTTTTTTAACTTTTTTTCAAGTTCTTTTCGTTTGACCTTTCCGTCTCACTTTTTGCTTGCTCTCTCGACGACAGCTTGCACATTATATCACAAACCTTTTACTTATGTCAAGCATTTTTTCAAGGTTTTTTTAACTTTTTTGAAAATTTTTTATTTTCTTTCGTTTTTCGACCTTTTCTTTCCGCTTGACCACCGCCTCTCGACGACAGCTTGTCCATTCTACCACTTTTTTAACCCTATGTCAACTGTTTTTTCATGCTTTTTTAAAAAAAATTTAAAAAATTTAAAAATTTTTAAATTATTCAGTTTTTCGACATTTTGACAAGGGTAAGCGTTACCGTTTCACCGTTAATATCCACTATTTTGGTAAATCCGTCAGCCGAGCCTTCCTCTACCGATACCGCCAATACGTCGTCTTTAAACGCGCCCGCCGCCAGAACAGACTTCGCCTTTCCTTCCGCTATATAATATACGGCTATGCGGTCCGTGATCTGAAGATCCGCTTCTTTGCGCATCGACTGCACCTTGGAAACGAGCTCACGTTCGATCCCTTCGAGGATCAATGCTTCCGTCAACGCGGTATTCAGCGCAACCGTCACACCCTTATCGCTTGCGGAAATGAAACCGGACTTACTTTCGGTGAAGATCTGAAGATCTTCCTCTTTCAATATAATTTCGCTGTCCGTAGGCAAAACGAATTCTCCGCCGCCGCGCACCGCGTCCACGACTGCTTTTGCATCGCAATTTACAAGAAAACCGGAAATCATCCCCAATTTCTTGCCGTATTTCGGACCAAGCGTTTTAAGCTGTGGCTTCAATTTATAGGAAATAAATTCGCTTGCATCCTCCGCCGATTTGTATTCTTTGATATTCAGTTCGTCCAAAGCGATCGCTTTCAGCCCCTCGTCGAGATCGTCTGCGCGAGCGGTAACGACATACATTTCCAAAAGTGGCTGACGGTTTTTCACGTTGCCCGTATTGCGCGCGGCGCGACCGAGGTTCACGACGTCAAGGACGGTATCCATACCCTTTTCGAGCGTTTCGTCCACCATCGACGAGTCGTATTCGGGGAAGCTGCAAAGATGCACCGATTCCGGCGCGTCTTTGAAGAACGCGGGAACGAGGTTGAGATACATTTGTTCCGCGATAAACGGCGTATAGGGCGCAGTGAGCTTCGCAAACGTAACGAGCACGTGCCACAGCGTCGTGTAAGCCGCCGCCTTATCCTCCGTCATCTCGCTACCCCAATACCTGTCGCGACCGCGACGAACGTACCAGTTGGAAAGGATATCCGAGAAATCCTGTAGCGCGCGTGCACTATCTGTAATATTATATTCGCTTAATTGCTTATCCACCGTATCAATAAGCGTATTCAGCTTGGACAAGATCCATTTATCCATCAACGAAAGCTTACAATTCTTAAGCTCGTACTTCGAAGGATCGTAATTGTCTATGTCCGCATACAGGCAGAAGAAAGCGTACGTATTCCAAAGCGTACCCATATACTTTCTCTGTCCTTCGCTAACCGCTTCAGGATAGAAACGAGAAGGCAACCAAGGCGCGGAGGAGGTGTAGAAATACCAACGCACGGCGTCGGCGCCTTGTTTGTCGAGAACCGACCATGGATCGACAACGTTCCCTTTATGCTTGGACATCTTAATACCGTTTTTATCGTTGACGTGACCGAGTACGATACAGTTTCTGAACGGTGCCCTGTCAAACAACAACGTTGAGATTACGAGCAACGTATAGAACCAACCGCGCGTCTGATCCACCGCTTCGGAAATGAAATCCGCGGGGAAGGTCTGCTCGAACAGCTCCTTGTTTTCAAACGGATAATGATACTGCGCGAACGGCATAGAACCCGAATCAAACCAACAGTCGATGACTTCGGGAGTACGGCGCATCGTTCCACCGCACTTGCCGCATTTGCAGGTAAGGTTATCCAAATACGGGCGGTGCAACTCGATATCTTTCGGCGCGCCGCATTTTTCCACGAGTTCCGCGCGGGAGCCGATAACGTCGATCTCGCCGCAATCGGGACATACCCAAACAGGCAACGGCGTCCCCCAATAGCGGTCGCGGGACAAACCCCAGTCGATCACGTTTTCGAGGAAATTGCCCATACGCCCTTCCTTGATGGTATCGGGCATCCAATTTACCGAACGATTTGCCGCGATGAGTCTATCCTTGATTGCCGTGACTTTGATAAACCAGCTCGATCTCGCATAATAGATAAGCGGGGTATCGCAACGCCAGCAGAAGGGATAGTTGTGCATGATCTCCAACGTCTTTAACAACAAACCGCGCGCTTTAAGATCCTTGACGACCGCGGGATCGGCAGCCTGCGCGCCAACGCCTGTGAACTCGCCGCACCCCGAAGGGAATTTTCCTTCCTCGTTAATAAGCTGCACGACAGGCAAACCGTAACGTTTCCCGACCTTATAGTCGTCCTCGCCGAACGCAGGCGCGATGTGTACGACGCCCGTACCGTCGGAAAGCGTAACGTATCCGTCGCAAGTGACGTAATGCGATTTTTCGCGATAGTTGAATTTTTCCTTTCCGAACGAATAAAGCGGTTCGTATTCGGTATATTCGTATTCCGTCCCCTTCTTGGTAGAAAGAACGGTATAGCCTTCTTCGCCGAGCACCGATTGGAGCAAGCCTTCGGCAAGGATATATTTTTCGCCGCTTTCCTCCATTTCGACCATGACGTAATCGAATTCCGGATTCATACAAAGCGCGACATTGGAAGGCAGAGTCCAAGGCGTAGTCGTCCAAGCGAGGATATAGGTATTTTCCGCGTTTTTCACCTTAAATTTGACAAACGCAGTCATCTGTTTCACGTCTTTATAGCCCTGCGCGACCTCGTGAGAAGAAAGCGCCGTTCCGCAACGAGGGCAATAAGGCACGATCTTATGTCCTTTATACAACAAGCCTTTTTTATGGATCTCTTTCAGCGCCCACCACTCCGATTCGATATAATTGTCGTGATAGGTGACGTAAGGGTTGTCCATATCGCACCAATACCCGACGCGATCGGACATTTGTTTCCATTCGCTGGTATATTTAAAAACAGAATTTTTACATTCCTTGATAAACGGTTCGATGCCGTAGCTTTCGATCTGCGTTTTATTTTCCATACCGAGCTTCTTCTCCACTTCAAGCTCGACAGGCAGGCCGTGCGTATCCCAACCCGCTTTGCGCAGAACATGTTTCCCCTTCATCGTTTTATAACGGGGCACGATGTCTTTCATGACACGGGTGAGAATGTGTCCGATATGCGGTTTACCGTTCGCCGTAGGCGGACCGTCATAGAAGGAAAATTCCTCCTTCCCCTCCGTTGCCTGCATACTCTTTTCAAATACTTTCTTTTCGTTCCAGTATTCGACGATCTGTTTTTCTCTTTCGACAAAATTCAAAGAGGTGTCCACTTTCTTGTACATAGACATATTGTTTCTCCTTTGGAGTTTTTTACTGTTTTTTTGATCTGCTTTAAAGCCATCGCTCGCTTTGCGAGATTTAACGCAAGAAGAGCTTGCTTAAAGGAGGCTATCTTTGCGGGGCTTTGCCCTGCACCCCACAAGGAACTGAGTTCCTTGACCTCCTAACTAGATCCAACGGTCGTTGGTCCAGCGGAACGCTGGCGGTACGTTAAAAAAACAGCCGTCGTGTCTTGGAAAAAACACAACGGCCTTCTGAACCACCAAAACAAACTGACATTTGCCGCGCGGGATAACGGAGCGCGACTCCGTATCCGATTACCGTATATATAATAATGTATATAGTTCGTCGGATCAGCTTACAAGGTGATATTTTTTACGCGCCTCTTCTTCCTCTCAGCAAAACGGAATTTCTCTGTGCGAAGCCGCCGTAAAAACGTTGTCCTCATTCGGACGCTTTTTCTATTCTTTTTAGTTATATCGTTTATATTATATCCTATTTTTTTGTTTTTGTAAAGCAAAATCGAAAAGATTTTTTACCTTACAGCAAAACTTCCTTGTTCGTGCCGTAGAAAACATCGGGACGTCCGGAAAGCTTTTCACATATCCTTTCGAAATTTTCCCAAGAAATAAAACCTGCGTCCATTTCGTACGAATGTCCCCAAATATACAATAACTGCGGCTCGTCCGTTTCCAAAGCGAGGAATTTATCCACAACGGTTTCAAAGTCTTCCTCTATATAATATACGCTCGGATGGAAACGTAACAAATTTTCCTGTTTATTAAAAACATACGTCGACGTGATCGTACGCGCGTATTTCACACCCGTGTTTTTACGAATGACTTCCGCCACTCGTTCGTCGTTGTTCACACCGCCGCAAGGATATGCCATACCGACCACTTCATACCCGCAAAGCGCAGACAATGCTTTTCTATCCTCTTCGACCTGATACGCGACCGTTTCGTCATCCAAAGCAGTCAGGAGCGGATGCGTCAGCGTATGCACCGCCACTTCGTGCCCCGCATAGATCTGTTTCACTTTCGAAGGCGCCACCTTATCGTGCCGCACGGGCTTATCGTTGCGCTCCAGTTGCCCGGGCAGACCAAGCAAAGACGAGTTGAGGTTGAATGTACCCTTCAGCCCGTATTTATTCAAGATCCCGATCAAACGGATATCTTGTGTCACGCCGTCGTCAAAGCTGAACGTTATCGCTTTCTTTTTTCCGTTCCACATAATTCGCTTTTACCTCAAGGAGTCACACGGTTGATGTCTCTGGGGAACATCGTCGCTTCACGAACGTTCTTCGCGCCGAGAAGGTGCATCGTCAGGCGCTCCAACCCCAAGCCGAGCCCGCCGTGCGGGGGCGCGCCATATTTGTGCAACATCAGATAGGTTGCGAATTCTTCGGGGTTCATACCCAGCTTTTGCATCTTCGCGACCTGTTCGTTATAATCGTGCACACGTTGTCCGCCCGAGGTGATCTCCAGACCTCTGAACAAAAGATCGAACGACAGCGTATATTCGGGATCCTCGGGATCGTCCATCGTATAGAAAGGACGCTTTTTGGAAGGATAATGCGTAATGAAAATGAAATCGGAATCAAACTGCTTCTTCGCGTATTTGCCGAGGATCTGTTCCTCTTCGGGATCGAAATCCTTCATGTCCGTCGGCTGATACTTGAATTTCTTCATAATGATCTCTTTCGCTTCCATGAATTTCAGAACGGGGATCTCTTTGATCTCGGGTACGTCAATATGCAGAAGCTCAATCTCGTTTTTATATTCCGTCTTCAACAGGTTCATAATATATTTCAGCACGCCCGTTTCCATGTTCATGATATCCTCGAAGCTATCTATAAAGCCCATTTCGAAGTCCATGGAAATATACTCGTTAAGGTGACGGCTGGTATCGTGATGCTCCGCGCGGAACACGGGCGCGATCTCGAATACCCGTTCGTAAACGGCTACAAGCGCCTGTTTATACAGCTGCGGCGACTGCGCAAGATATACCTGCTTGCCGAAATAGTCCAGCTTGAACACGTTCGTGCCGCCCTCCGCGCCCGCGAAGTTGATCTTCGGAGAATGGATCTCGGTAAAGCCTTGTTTCGTGAGGTATTCACGGAAGCCACGCTGGATTCCCTCTTGCAACTTGAAGATGGCACGTTCTTTGGGGTTACGTAAGGTAACGGGACGGTAATCGAGTTTGGTCGAAAGATCGCAGTTCACCTGCTTTTTCGTGATAACGACAGGCGGGATATCCGCGGGGTGGGAAAGGAGCTCGATGTTATGGATCTGTAATTCGTAACGCTTAGATCCGTCCTTCGTTTCACCCGCAACGACCTTGCCTGTAATCTTCGCCGCGCACTCCTCTTTCACGTCCTCGCTCATGCGATAATCGGAAAAGGATTCCGCGTAAACGCATTGGATCGTCTCTCTCGCCGTACGCAAAATGACAAACGCAAAATCCGACATCATACGGATATTGTGGATAGTACCTTTGATCGTAACGATCTGATCTTCGTATTTTTCGAAATCGGCAAACGCAACCGTCGTCGATCTCTCTTCGCCTGTAATGAACATGATTTTACCTCTTACCGTAAAAATTTTACTTTCTACGAATTTTCTTTATCTATACTATTTTAATACGTTTGACAAAAAAAAGCAAGAATTTTATAATAGATTTGTCAAATTTTCAAAAAGGAAAAACGAAAATCATGCGCGTACTTGCCATTAACGATCTCTCTTGCGTGGGAAAATGCTCTTTGACCGTCACCCTGCCCATTCTTTCGGCGTGCGGGATCACCTGCGACGTTTTACCCACCGCTATCCTTTCCACGCATACGGGCGGATTCGAAGGCTATACCTTCCGCGACCTCACAGAGGATATCCCCGACGTTTTAAAGCAATGGAAAGCGTTGGGACTAAAATTCGATTTTATTTGCAGCGGCTATCTCGGCAGTCTCCGACAGATCGATCTCGTCCTTTCGATCAAGCGGGACTTCCTCACCGAAAACGGAACCTTTATCGTCGATCCCGTCATGGGCGACGGTGGAAAACTGTACGCAGGTTTTTCGGAGGAATACGTGACGAAGATGCGTGCACTGTGCTCGGAGGCGGATTTTATCCTGCCCAACGTCACCGAAGCGTGTTATCTTGCGGAGCTCCCCTATCCTTTGACAAACGAAGGGTTACCCCTTGCAATGCGACGATTGCAAAAATTCTGTTCCCGACCCGTCGTCACGGGTTTGACGGATAAAAATATCATTTCCGTCGGATATACGGACGAAAGCGGAAAAGTGCAAACCTATTCCCACGAAAACGTAGAGGGTTTTTTCTGCGGCGCCGGCGACGTGTTTACCTCGGCTTTCGTCGGATGTCTTGCCCGCGGGAAAACGGAAACGCAGGCGATACGACTTGCTTCCGATTTTACGACGAACTGCATATGCCGTTCGGCAATCGAGGTCTCCGACAAACGCTACGGTTTGAATTTCGAAAAAGAAATATTCGGATTTTTGAAAAATCTTGACAATTGAATTTTTCCCCTCTCATTCCGTTGACAAAGCCGCTCGCGCCGTGTATAATAATAATTGATCTGCGGTGTTCGGAGTTCGGCGTTTATGCGGGATCCACATTATTAAATCGGGAGCGGTCATTCGTGGCGATAGGCAAGGTCTGTATTTATACGGAAAGTCCGAGGCGTCAAGATGCGGCACCCACCTGCTGAAAGCGGGTTCACCTTCCGTCGAAGTGCGGCACAGGCGGATTACTTTTAAACATAAGCGCTGTTACAGCATAGCGAAAACGGACGTTTTTCAACGCCCGTTTTACTTTTTATTTTTTCTTTTTCGTCACCGTCGCAGCAATCTGGCTTATACAAGCAAACAACACGCCCGCGACAGGCCAAACGATCCACGTGCGGTGCCATTCCATCGTCCAAAAGCTCCACGCCAAATACAGCGCCGTTACCAAGCACCAATACACACCCGAAAAAGCGTCTGTCTTTTTTCCTGTCCGTTTTTTCTCGACCGTGTAGTCTTCTTCCTGCAACAATTTCGAATATGCGCCTCGTATCACCCCGAAGCGAACAAACAACGCGACGCCGATCGCGACAATGGATAAAGTAGCCGTCAACGCATACATGTGTGCCGCCTCCGCGCTTTCCAAGACGCCTGCAAGCAACACGGGAACAGCAGCTAGAACGCACAGCGACACCCCGACGGCGATCGCCACCGTAAACGCTTTGGAACCCGCGTCCTTTTCGGCGCGAAGGGAGTCTTTCATCGGTTCGGATATCAGCAGCTCTTCCTTTCCCAGATATTCGTATTTGGAAAGAGCGATCCCCGCAGGGATCAAAAACAACAATCCGACGGCGCAAACAATCAAAAGCGCCACGATGCCGATTCCGCCCGCAACGTCCTCGCTTACGGCAAGTGCGCCGCTCGCCGAGGCGCCGAGAAGCGCAAACATACAAGCGAGAGAAAGAATACAAAACGCCACGCCGAGCGCGATCTTCCATGCGGTCTTTTTGACCAAAGAAATATAGCTTTTACATTCTTCATCGCATACCTGCCTGCCTCGTTTCGGCATTTCGGGCGTATCCGAGGACGCTGTTTCCTCTTCCGTCGGCATATCCGTTTCCGCGACTTCTTCCTTTAAAAGATAATCGGTCGTAACGCCGAACAGATCGCTCATGCGGATGATCTTATCCAGATCGGGCACGGACGAACCCATTTCCCATTTCGACACCGCCTGTCTCGACACGTCCAATCGGAAGGCGAGCTCTTCCTGCGACCAACCGTTCCGTTTCCTGTGCAACGTAATTTTTTCTTCCAATTTCATAAAAAAACAAAACCTCCGTGTTTTTTCGTGAGGACATTATAGCATTTTTTACCGTTTACAGCCACCAACTGCGCGTGGAAATTTGTCAACCGACGGTTGCGTTTTGGCTTTTTTAGCGGTTTTCGACGGATTTTTCCCCTTTTTTCCTTTTTATTATACTCCGCTTTTTCTTTTTTGTCAATATCGGAACGCCGATCAAAAACAAGTTTCTCTTCCTTTTTTCGGGAAGGAATTTTCTTTTTCGTCAAAAACTTCCACAAAACGAACACAAAGAGAAAGAAAAAATCAGGTAAAAACGGTTGCATTTCCACGAAAAATAGTGTATAATATATAGGCTGCGCGTAGGTGGGGAGTTAGCGGCACCCTGCATCTGCAATCCGCTATAGCAGAGCTGAACGCCTTTCCCGACGTTGGTTATGGAAGGTTTGCGCGCCGCAAGGAACGTTGATCGCAGGGTCTTATGCAACGCAATGCCGTGAACCGTGTCAGGACAGGAATGTAGCAGCACTAAGCGGATGTTTGGGTGTGCCATAAGGTAGCTTTGCAGTAGTCACCTACGGCGTTTCCGCTTCGGTAACGAACGGCAAAAAAGGATCGCGCAGCACACACTTTAAAAAACGCAACACCGTTTGAGGTATCTCCCCCCAAACGGTGTTTTTATTGTTTCTTTTCATTCTCCATTGCTTTGCGTAGTTTTTTGTCCCGTTCCATCGCATTGCGAACAGGTAACTCTTCCATTTTCGCACGAGCAATCCGTACGACCGCCTATACAAGTATAGCAAGCCTTTCTACCCATGCCTCCACAGGAAAAGCAACTCTTATAAACGTATCCTTTAGAAAAAAGATCGTATTGATAGGTGTATCCCATACCTGCACATGAAATGCAGCTTGTGCTCATCGCGCCAAAGCACATATAACACGATCGCTTGCCGCTACCTCCGCAATACGTACAAGAAACCGTTCCCGCGCCCGAACAAGTTTCACAACTTTCTTTCTTGGTCAAACCGCAACCCACAGCCGTCAATAGCACAAAAAATAAGGATAAAACTATTTCTGTAACCTTTCTTTTCATGATTCCCCCCTTTTCATATTATACTATATAACACGATCAAAGCGAAAAGAGAACGATCGAGTTTTCCCGAACGTTTCCATTTTTATTTGATAAAAACATCTCTTCTTCCTTTCATCGTGCATCGATGACGATCCCTGTATCAAATCGCGCGTCTCCATCAAGCCAAACTTGTACGTAATATTTCCCGACAGGCTTCTCCTGTATCCACGAAGTATCCTCCATTCTTTCCAAATCGGTCGTCGGATAACGTGAAAAACGCATCGAATGGGTAACGCTTTCCCCTCTTTTCAATTCCACCTCGTATGGGATACACGACATAGCCAACCAGTACGGATCGTACAGATCCGTCCGTACGCCTCCGTCCATTCGATAGCAGACGATCCCGACAACGCCCCACAGCGTTTCCACCGTCATATTCTTTTTCGGGGTTAGCTTGACCGTAATGGTCACCTCGTCCGTTTTTCCCTGCAAAACCGTTTTATCCACGCTGACGGAAAAGCTCGCGAGCTCGTATTCCACAAATGCCGTCGCCGAGGTTTTCTCCTCCGTTGCCGTGATGACGATATCTGTTTTCAAGCCTTCCACGTAATTAAGTTCTGCAGCCAAAGATACGCAAACGCGATATTCGCCCGTCGGAGGCGGCGTTTCTTTCCATCTCGCGGTCTCCTCGTTCCAGCGGGAAAAATGCAGGGTACGCGTGAGGCTGTCGCCCGCTTTTAACTCAGAGTAATACATCGCGCAATCTACACCTATATAAGAATTCTCGTCGTATAAACAATAGATTTTTCCGTCCTGCGTCTGTTCACAGGATATTCCGAGCGCGCCGCACGCTCCGAAAGCCGTTGTGGGAGCGGCAAGCATGACGTCTTTCTTCGCCGTCACAGTAAGACTGACCGCCGCTTCATCCAATCTTCCCTTCAGCCGTGTTTTATCCGTCTGTACAGTAAATACTGCGATTTCCGTTTCTATGATATCGAAACACGGATCTGACGGTTTTTCACCTTCGCCCGCGTATACCACAACGTCCGTTTCTATCATTTCCACGTCCTCAAAATCGCCGCCGAAGCCGACGGATACGCGGTATTCGCCTTGCGGCATTTCCGCCATATCGGGAATGGGATCGCCCATGTCCGCTACCTGCAACGGATAGCGCGTGTAACGCTGTTCATAGGTGATGCTTTCCCCTGTTTTTAACGCAAAATCGTACGGATTGCACGCATTCTCTTTCATCCAATCTTCCGAAAATAAATAATATGCGTCCTCGCAAGAGGTTTGACAAAGCCTGATCTTGATCGCCGTAACGCCCGTACCTCCACCCGAGCAAAGCGTGGCGGCGGTATCCTGCTTTGCCGTCGCTTTCACCGTCACGGTAACGGGATCGGTGAACGAATACAGCGTCAACGTATCCACCCTAACCTCTAAGATCACCCTGTCGTTTTCCACAATATCGTACGCCGTACCCGGCGCTGTATAGATAGGATCGCCGCAAATCCAGCCTTCGGAGCCGCTGCTGCTTTCGATCTTTTCACCACTGTTTTCCGCATTGTTTCCACTTTCCGATCTGTTTTGCGTACTGCAAGCAACAAATGCGACCGCCGTCAATGCCGCCATAAGAAAACATAAAAATTTTTTCATTGTTTTTCTCCTTTTACAGCTTTCTATTATTAAAGACAGCTTTTATCCCTGCTTCGTCACAGTTTTCGGGAAATTTTTACATAATAAAAAACAGATAGGAAAAAAACACGAAGGACCTTTGAAAAACTTCGCGTTTTTCAAAAGTCCTTCTTTCTATATCCAAGCGAGAAAATTCTTTCATCATTTTCCGCCGATAGAAACAGTATCGGCAGAATAAAAAGCTTTATTCCTCTTCCGTTGAATTTTTGGGGTTGGAAGATGTTTCCTCCTTTCTACCCCGAATATCCAATCCGTTGAGCTTATCGTCCTCTAGAACAATCCCGCGCTGTACCGTGGCATAACCGTATTTTTCCCGCAGCTTCGCGATCGCGTTTTCCGCGCGTTCTTTCTTTTCATAATCGGCGTTTCCGCCATCCAGCTCCGCATCCAGTGTCAGTTGTTCGACGTGATAATCGAACCCCGACACCGTCACGCCAAGCATCCGCACCTTCGCGCCGTAAGGATAATGCTTATCGAATAACTCAAAAGCAGTTTTTGCGATATCGCCGCAAAGCGCGGTGGACTTGACCTTCGTTTGCCACGTAAAATCGCGAAATGCTTCGTTTCGGACCACGATATGCACCGTGTTCGCCCGCCCGACGTCCGCTTTGCGAAGCCTCGCCGCAACGCTTTCCGCCAGCGCGTAAAACCAGCGTTTTATCTCTTCGCGATCGCTGACGTCTTTGGAAAGCGTGGTCGAATTTCCAATCGACTTGATATCCTCTTTCAACTCGCCACAACGAACGGGTTCTTCATCCTCGCCGCGTGCGTAAACGCGTAACTGCCTGCCTCGTTTGCCTAAAAAGCGGGTCAGAAGAGCTTCGTCTGCATTTGCCAGATCGCCGATCGTGCGTATGCCGAGCTTATGCAGAGTCTCTTCCGTTGACTTACCCACGAACAACAATTCGTTTACGGGCAATCGCCAAACAACGTCTTTATAATTCTCCTCTGAGATCACCGTGACGGCGTCCGGCTTTTTCAGTTCTGACGCCAGCTTTGCAAACACTTTATTGAAGCTGACGCCGACGGAAACGGTAAGCTGCAATTCTTCTTTGATCGTTTTTCTGATTTTTTCCGCGATCTCGTAACCGCTGCCAAACAAAAACGTGCTCTCCGTCATATCCAACGAACATTCGTCAATGCTACATTCCTCAATACGATCGGTGAAACGGCTGTAAACGTCGTACACCGCGCGTGAATACCGCTTATATTCGTGAAAGTGCGAGCGGACGAGAATAAGCTCGGGACATTTTCGAAGCGCTGAATACACCGTTTCTGCCGTTTTGATACCGATTTTTTTTGCTTCTTCACTCTTCGCTAGCACGATGCCGTGCCGTTCCTTCGGATCGCCGCAGACGATCAACGGTTTTCCTTTCAGCTCCGGGTGCAACGCGATCTCCACGGAGGCAAAAAAGTTGTTCAGATCGGAATGCAAAATGACGCGTTTTTGTCTTTCCATTTTTGCCTCCTTCCTATCTCAACGCATACCTGCCCTATCCTTTTTTACTTTTACGGCATTATTTTCCGTCCGACAGTACTTGTCTTTTCTTCTTCGAGCAGAGAATATAAAGATAAATGAAAACGGCGATTAACGGAAAAAGCATCCCGACGAGCATCCCCGCCTTCATCCCCAGCTGTTCCATCGTCATGCCAAGCGTCTGCGCCAGCCTCGTTAAGCCCGTACTTGCGGAAACGGTATCCGCGATCACACCGACCAACTGAGGTCCCACCGACGCGCCGAGATCGCCTCCCGCTGCCATCATAGCAAAAATAAATACGCCGCCCATGGGGATCCTGTCCGTCGCAACGATCAGGCTACCCGGCCAAAGCATGGACACACAAAAGCCCGTAAACGCACAAGCAATCAATCCGAACACAGCAATGGACGATACCGCCGCGATCAGATAGCACGCCGTCGCGCCGATTGCGCCAAAAAACAAAACTTTTTCTATATTTTTCCCGTATTTTGCATACAGCGAACGCCCCAGACCCAGTGTCAAAGCAAACAGCGCCATTCCAAAAATATCTCCCCAGATCTTCGGGATCCCCAATGCTTGCTCGATATACCCCGAGCTCCATTGCGCCATCGTACATTCGCTGGCGCCACCGAGGAAAATCGCGAAAACGCAAAGCCAAACTTCCTTCTTTTTAAGCATCTCCAAAGCACCGGAGACCCTTTCGGGCGTTTGCATCTTCGGGATCTTTGCGCCGCTGAATAAGCAGCAAGAAAGCAATGGAAGCAACGTCAAAAGCAACACCAACCATTGCCAATTTTTCCCGCCCACACCGCCGAGCAACAATAAAAACAACGTGCCGACCACAATCACGCCAACAGAACCCCACGCATAAATGGAATGTAACTTACTCATTTCACGTTCGGGATTTTCGCTGGGGATCGCCGCGATCACGGGGCTGATCAAAACCTCGGCAAGCCCGCCGGAAACGGAAAAAATGACTGTACCGATCACCAGACCGAGGTATACGGCGTTCGGAAACGCAAACGGCCACAGCGCGTAAATAAGCAAGCCGACGGCTGTCAAATAGGGCATCGTCTTGACCGTTTTCGAAATATTGAATTTATGTGAAAAAAAGGAAAAGATCAGATCGATGGTCAATTGCGTAAAAAAATTGACGAGCACCAGCAAGCCCAAAAGTGAATAGGATATTCCGTAAAGATTACGAAACGTAATGAACAGCAACGGCGAAAGATTCGCAACGACTGCCATAGAAATATTAGCGCTGTAACAGGCAGCTTTCACTCTGCCGTAACTTTTTTCCATTCTGTAAAACCTACCTAAAATAAGTATGCTTATTATAACATACCGCAAAAAAAACAGCAACCGATTGACGATACGAATTTTTACTTTTTTTCGAAATGACCGCCTGTTTTTTCGCCCAGCAACTCTTCCACATCGCCATCAGGTTTCAATCGACGTATCGAAGCTCGTTACGTGCCCGCAAACGAGGAAACGCAGGGGGCAGATATTTGATGAACGCAAAAAATTCGAATATAAGAAGTTTAAAATCGAGGTAATCGTCGAAAAAAACAATCACGCTTACGTTAAGACCGCCCGGGCTACTCGCTCAGGCGGTCTTTTTTAGTGCATCATGTAGCCGTTTAACAACTTATGCCAAAGACGTTACGCTGTAATCTACGCTACCGATCACGAACGTACCCGTCGTAGAACCGTCTACGTACAGGCTAAAGAAATCTACTACGCGTGTAACAGTGAAGGTCACCGCATGATACCCAACGCCTGCTTCCAAAGCTTCGAAATGCGCGTTGTCGATGTTGATATACAAACCCGTACCCGTCATTTCTGTTACATAATAGTATACGGTAAACGTTGCCGACTGATAGCCTTCCACGCCTGTAAGATCGTTCATACGGAACAGCTCCATCGTATAATCCGCCTGCGGCGTAACGAACTGCAACGCCTTATCCGCAAAGCCCTTTTCCGTTGTGGGCGCGTCTATCTGCGTGAATTTACCTGTAGCAATACCGCAATCGCTCCATGCCTTCGTACCGCTGACGGTCTTCGTTTCCGCGGGCTTCTGGCCTCTGGTGTTGATCACGTAATCGACGCTGCCAATCACGAACGTACCCGTCGTAGAACCGTCTACATACAAGCTGAAGAAATCCACCACGTATTCGACCGTAAAGGTCACCGCGTGGTAACCGACGCCTGCTTCAAGGAGTTCGAAATGCGCATTGTCTACGTTGATATGTAGACCAGTACCCGTCATTTCTACTACGTAATAATATACGGTAAACGTAGCTGATTTATAATTGGGATCGTTCGAGGTAAGATCGTTGATACGGAAAAGCTCCATCGTATAATTTGCGCTGGGCGTAACGAACTGCAACGCTTGATCCGCAAAACCTTTTTCCGTCGTAGGAGCTACGATCTGCGTGAATTTACCTGTAGCAATACCGCAATCGCTCCATTTCTTCGTTCCCGTCACCTGAATATCCACAAGGCCGTCGTCCGCAGCGGGAACATCCTCTTTCAGCGTGAGGTCAGCCAAATAGAGTTCACATTCGGTGGAAATATAAAGGTTGACAGCGTTATAATCCGCTTTTGCGGTAAAGGTAGTCGTATAGTTTTTTGTGCCGTTGTCGTTATCGGTAATGGTGAAATTCGACTGACCAGCCTGCGCACCCGATGTCCCCATGAGAAGCAGCGTCACGCTCCCTTTGGTCTTTTCGTATACGTTGAAGGATACCGTATAAACGTTGCCTACGGTAAGGTTACCGGTGAGACAAGTGATAATCGAGCTGCTTGCGCCTGCGAATTTCAACGCGTAATCGTTCTTAAACGCATTGGTAGCCTCCAACGCCGCCTTAAGCTCTGCATTCTCCATCGTAGAGATCTCGACGTATTTCGTGTTGTTGTCGATCGCAACGATGTTGTTCTTGCTCCAATCGTACGTATAGCCGCCTTCCTTCAGCATATCCTCGTGCGTTACCGCATAGTAGTCTTCGCGTACGATACTGGGTTCCGCGCAAGTGATCTTCATATTACCGACATAAACGTCCATGCTACCGTAGAAAGTAAGCGCGTAATCATTCCCTTTAATAACGTATTCGATGACCGCTTTGTTCAAGCCCGTCGTGAAAGGATTCAACTTAAATGCATTGTTACCCGGCGTACCGTCATAAGCGATCATATGCGTGTTGCTTGCACTGACGCCGTAATACCAGATCTCGAAGGTGTATACCCAGCCCGCTTGGAAGAAGTCGGAATCGTTCGCTTTTGTGATCGCGGACAGATCGTGCGCGCCCGAGCCCGTGAGATGCATAACGGTGTCGCCGAAGCCTTCGCTTGCGCCTTCGAGCGCCGCTTTCGCTTCTGCGTTTTCAATTTCGGAGATCTTTTCGGGAGCCCCGCCCGTGATCGCCATATAATTGTTCGACCAATCGTATGTGAAGCCTTCCTGAATCTGTTCGAAGGTAGGCACTACCGTATTATAGATCTTTTCCTTGTATTCGAAGGTAAAGTTATCAAATGCCAAAACGCAAGGATCGCTGTATTCCTGCGCGTATCTGAAGATATGGAAGAAATATTGCGCGTCGGCGTCCAGATCGAGCAACT
>JBGVRF010000045.1:0-69215 GCA_045128175.1 Candidatus Scatosoma sp. | reverse complement strand
TCTATGTAGGGCAACTGATCTACGATCTCCAACGCGATGGTCGCTTGCCCCGCGATCACGTCCTCATCGTCAAAGGGATGAATAAACGTATACCCTTTCTCATCGCGAAGCTGCAACGCCTTCTGATACGCATCGTCGTACACGCCTTCCACCAAACATACCTCCGCGCCGTAGCTCTTCGTCGCTTCGACTTTTGAGATAGGTGCGCCGTCGGGCAAACAGATGACCGATTTGATCCCGTTTTTCTGCGCTGCAAGCGCCACGCCCTGCGCGTGGTTACCGGCCGAACACGCGATGACGCCACGGCTCTTTTCCTCGTCCGAAAGCCGCGTCATCTTATAATACGCGCCACGAACCTTAAACGAGCCGGTGACCTGCAGATTTTCCGTCTTAAGATACAGATCCGCACCGGGACAGAGCTTGGGCGCGTAAATAACGTCCGTCTTACGGACCACGGTTTTCAACGCATGACTGGCTCTGTACACATTGTCGATTGTAAGCATAATTTATCCTTCCTTATTATAAATATTTATCTTTTGTTCGATTTTTGCCTTTATTTGAAATTCGCTTTTTGATTTATACGTCAACGCATACCTGGTACACCCATTTTATAGCAAGCTTTTAATAAACTGCTCAGCGCAACGTGCCGAACGACTGCCTTTTTTCAACGCAAACGCTTCCGCTTGCAATTCCAGTTGCGACGCCTCCATCGTTACTCCCAGGCGACGCGCCAACTCGCATACGATCCGCAAATACAATTTTTTATCCGGCTTGGAAAACAGTACTACCAGACCGAACCGTTCGGACAAGGAAAGCGTTTCTTGCAACGTATCGTTTACGTGTACGTCGTCGCCGTCACGATCGGCAAAGCTCTCCTTGACAATGTGGCGGCGGTTGCTCGTCGCGTAAATGACGGCATTTTCCGCTTTCGCGCTTGCAGAGCCTTCCAGCGCCGCTTTCAGCATACTGAAATTATCGTCGTTCTGGTTAAAAGACAGATCGTCGATAAAAATAATAAATTTAAGCGGATTACCGCTGATCTTTCCCATAACGTAGGGCAGAAAGCAGAGCTGATCTTTGCGCAACTCAATCAAACGAACTCCCTTTTCAAAAAAGAAATTCGCCACGGCTTTGACCGTAGAGGATTTTCCCGCCCCCGCGTCTCCGCACAAAAGTACGTTTGCGGCGGGCCTACCTTCGATAAACGCGCGGGTATTCTCCACCACTTTGTTTCGCTCCGCCTCATAGCCGACAAACTGCGAAATCTCCGTTTTGTCCGCACTGACGATCGGTTCGATCTCCTTTGAATCGGAAAGACGGAACATTCTATTCGCAGAAAAAATGCCATAACCGTACTTGTCGATATTCCGCGCTCTTTCAAGATAGAGGGTACCCATGTCTGCGTTCACGGACGAAAACCCAGGAATCTCCTCCGCGCTTACGCCTAGATCGAAGGCAAAATTCGCCGTCGTCAACGCACCGAAACGAGAAAATGCCGCTAGCTCGCGTAAAGCGGAAGCTTCCACGACCGACGGTACCTGTTCTTTCGCCGCCAACGCTTTGATATACACGTTTTCATCTTCGAACAGATATTTTTGCGTCAATGCGGTAAGCGACTCACCGTGCCGATATATCTCCGAAACGAACGTCGCATACGCCTTCCGCTTTGCGGTTTTCTCCGTCGCCGAAAGCTCGCAATAGCCTGCGAACGCCTGTATCAGAGGCTTTTTCAAAACCTCGATAAAGACGCTCGTCAAGCAGAGTTCGTTATAAATTGCTTGCAATTTATTTTCAGTCATATGTTTCACTCTTCCGCCCGTTTTTAAAGGCGTTCGATAATTTTATCCGTCATTTCGGTGGTAGACAACGCCTCGCCGCCGCGTGCAAGATCCGCCGTGCGGAAGCCCTCTTCCAGCACTTTATCCACGGCGATCACGATATCGTCTGCCGCCGCGCTTTCATCAAAGGCGTACAACAGCATCATCGCAGCCGAAAGGATAGTCGCGATCGGGTTGGCTTTGTTTTGTCCCGCGATATCGGGCGCGCTACCGTGGATGGGCTCGTACAAGCCACGCGTTCCCTCGTTCAGGGAAGCAGAGGGCAACATACCGATCGAGCCGGTGATCTGCGACGCTTCGTCGGAGAGGATATCCCCGAACATATTGCTGGTCACGATGACGTCGAATTGCGAAGGGTTGCGCACCAACTGCATCGCCGCGTTATCCACCAGCATATCCGAAAGTTCCACGTCGGGATATTCCGTCGCGATCTCGTGTACGATCTTCCGCCAAAGCCGCGAAGTTTCCAGTACGTTCGCCTTGTCGATGCTGGTCAGCTTTTTACGGCGCTTTCTCGCTGTTTCAAACGCCACGCGCGCGATGCGCTCAATCTCCATGCGGCTGTACGCCTCGGTATCGTATGCTTCTTCGCCGTATTTGCCCTCGCGATAGCCGCGTTCACCGAAATAAATCCCGCCTGTCAGTTCACGTACAATCATGATATCGAATCCGTTCGCCACGATATCCTCACGCAAGGGACATTCCCCTTTAAGTGCGGGATACAGCTTTGCAGGACGAAGGTTAGTGAATAGCCCCATCGCCGCGCGGATACCGAGCAATGCTTTTTCGGGACGAGCATTACAGCCCAAGCCGTCCCATTTCGGACCGCCGACAGCGCCGAGCAAGACGCTATCCGAAGCCAGACAGCCCTCGACGGTCACTTTGGGCAGAGGCTCGCCACAAGCGTCGATCGCCGCACCGCCAATGAGATAGGGAGTGAATTCGAATCCGATATCACGTTTTTTTCCGACCGCCTCCAGCACGCGCACTGCGCTGTCTACGATCTCGGGACCGATCCCGTCCCCTTTCAATAAACCGATTTTATAAGTTTTCATATATGATTTCCTGTTTTTTACGTAATGAATATTCCGGCGCAAGGCAAAGCCTTGCTTTTTGAGGCTTATTTTCGTGGGCTCTGCCCACACCCGCAAGGAACTGAGTTCTTTGATTTCCAAACTAGAGTCAGGAGGCAATGCCTCTTGCGAGGTTTTAAGGGCAAGGAGCCCTTAACGAGGTATGGAGCAGAGCTCCATATTATTTTCGGACTTTTATAAGCAAGCTCCGCTTGCGCTAAACTTCGCGAAGCGAATGACGGCTTTGCCGTGATAAACGCAAGGCAAAGCCTTGCTTTTTTGGGACTTATTTTCGTGGGCTCTGCCCACACCCGCAAGGAACTGAGTTCTTTGACTTCCAACATGGTCCAGCGGAACGCTGGCGGTACGCCGGTTAGCGCACGTCACCGTTTTGGATAGATCTTACCAAACCGCCGTTGGCGATGATCTTCTGAATAAATTCGGGAAAAGGCTGCGTCTTAAAACTTGCGCCTGTGGTCCTGTTGTAGATCACACCGTTATCGAGATCAGCCTCCACTCTGTCACCGTCGGCAATGCCGTCCACCGCCTCGGGACATTCGACGATCGCCAGACCGATGTTGATGGAGTTGCGATAGAAAATACGCGCAAAGCTCCGCGCAATGACAAGGGATATGCCGCTTGCCTTGATCGCGATCGGCGCGTGCTCACGCGAGGAGCCGCAACCGAAGTTATACCCCGCAACCATGATATCCCCTTTTTCCGCTTTGTTTTTAAACTCTTTATCGATATCTTCCATGCAATGAGAAGCCAACTCCTTTTCGTCGCTGGTATTAAGATATCGTGCGGGAATGATCACGTCCGTATCGACGTTATCGCCGTATTTGATCGATTTGCCTGTAAATTTCATAATAAACACCTCAAGTATTCGACTTAAAACACCGCAGGAAGGCTCTGCGGATCCGCGATCTTGCCCAGCACCGCGCTCGCCGCCGCCACCGCAGGAGATGCGAGGTACACTTCCGAATCCACGTGTCCCATACGACCGACAAAATTCCGATTGGTCGTCGCAACCGCCCGTTCGCCCGCAGCAAGGATACCCATATACCCGCCCAGACAAGGCCCGCAGGTGGGCGTGGACACCACACAGCCCGCTTCGATAAAGATCTTCACCAGCCCGTTTTCCACCGCTTGCATATAAACGTCCTGTGTTGCAGGGATAACGATTGCGCGAACACGCTTTGCCACCTTTCTGCCTTTCAGAATCTCCGCCGCCTCCGCGATGTCTTTATACTGCCCGTTGGTACACGACCCGATCACCACCTGATCGATGGGCACGTCGCCGATCTCGTCAAACGTTTTCGTGTTTTCGGGTAGGTGCGGGAATGCGACTGTCGATTTGATCTCGGAAAGATCGATTTCGTACGTAGCGTCGTACACAGCGTCCTCATCCGCTTTATACGTCTTGAATTTTCTGTCCGAACGCGCCTTTACGTACGCTTCCGTCTGTTCATCCACCTCGAAAATGCCGTTCTTCGCGCCCGCCTCGATCGCCATATTGGAAATGGTCAACCGATCGTAAACGGTCAGCGCGCTTACGCCCTCACCCACAAATTCCATCGATCTATACAACGCGCCGTCCACGCCGATCATACCGATGATATGCAAAATAACGTCCTTGCCGGACACGTATTTATTCAGCTTGCCCTTGAGTACGAATTTGATCGCGGAAGGCACCTTGAACCACGCCTTGCCCGTTGCCATACCGCACGCCATGTCCGTCGAGCCCACGCCCGTCGAAAACGCACCCAGAGCGCCGTACGTGCAGGTATGAGAATCCGCGCCGATCACAACGTCGCCGGGTGCGACCAAACCTTTTTCGGGCAACAACGCGTGTTCGATGCCCATTCTGCCCACGTCGTAAAAATGCGTTACGTCATGTTTCTCGCAAAAATCGCGGCACATCTTACACTGCGTCGCCGCCTTGATGTCCTTGTTCGGCGCGAAATGGTCCATGACCATCGTTACCTTCTCCTTATCATATACCGTCGTCGCACCGATCTTTTCAAATTCTTTGATCGCTACGGGCGAAGTGATATCGTTGCCGAGCACTCTGTCCAGATCGACCAAGATCAGCTGCCCCGCCTCCACTTTCTCCAATCCCGCGTGCGCCGCGAGGATTTTTTGCGTCATTGTCATTGACATTGTTTTCTCTCCTTTTATACGTAAACGCATACCTGGTATGCCGTTACAGTCGATTTATGATCGCCCCTTTGTCGGCAGAACTCACTTGTGCCGCGTACCGTTTCAAATATCCGCTGACTTCTTTTTTCTTCAATACCGTCTCTTTTTTACGTTGCGCAAGTTCCTCATCGGATACTTTCAACTCGATACGGTATTCGGGAATATTGATCGCAATAATATCGCCGTTCTTTACATACGCAATCGGTCCGCCGGACACCGCTTCGGGAGAAACGTGACCGATAGACGCGCCCCTGGTAGCCCCCGAGAACCGCCCGTCGGTGATCAACGCCACGTCCTTATCTAAGCCCATGCCCGCGATCGCAGAGGTCGGCGACAGCATTTCGCGCATACCCGGACCGCCCGCAGGACCTTCGTATCGGATCACTACGACGTCCCCTTTTACGATCTTGCCACCATAAATCGCCGCAATGCACTCCTCCTCGCTTTCAAACACTTTTGCGGGGCCTTCATGCACCAGCATTTCGGGCGCGACCGCCGCGCGTTTGACTACGCACCCATCCGGTGCAAGGTTGCCTTTCAGCACCGCGATGCCGCCCGTTTTTCCAAACGCATTTCCCGGTTTTCTGATAACCTCCGTATCGAGGTTGACCACCCCTTCGAGGTTCTCCTTCATCGTCTTGCCCGTACAGGTCAAAACAGAAGTATCCAGAAGCCCCAAAGCTTCCAGCTCCTTCAAGACCGCCTGCACGCCGCCCGCCTCGTTGAGATCCTCCATATACGTCGGCCCCGCGGGCGCAAGATGACACAAATTGGGCGTCCTTTCACTAATCGCGTTCACCTCGTTAAGGTCGAACGGCACACCCAGCTCGTTCGCAATCGCAGGCAAATGCAGCATACTGTTCGTCGAACAGCCCAGCGCCATGTCCGCCGTGATCGCGTTTTTGATCGCTCCCGCCGTCATGATATCACTCGGACGGATATTCTTTTTCACAAGCTCCATCACCTGCATACCCGCGTGCTTCGCCAGCTCGATACGTGCGGAATACACAGCGGGAATCGTTCCGTTGCCACGAAGTCCCATACCGAGCACTTCGGTAAGGCAGTTCATAGAATTTGCCGTATACATTCCCGAACACGAACCGCAGGTCGGACAGACCTTTCTTTCAAACTCCGTCAACTGTTCTTCGTCGATTTTGCCCGCGTTATACGCGCCGACCGCCTCGAACATACTCGAAAGCGAGCGTTTTTTACCGCCGACACGTCCTGCAAGCATCGGACCGCCACTGACGAACACGGTGGGGATATTCAAACGTGCCGCCGCCATCAGTAGCCCCGGCACGTTCTTGTCGCAATTGGGGATCATGACCAAGCCGTCAAAGCCGTGCGCCATGACCATCGCTTCTGTCGAATCGGCGATCAGATCGCGGGTGACGAGGGAATATTTCATACCCGTATGCCCCATGGCGATGCCGTCGCAGACGGTGATCGCGGGGAACATGATGGGCGTACCGCCCGCCATTGCAACGCCCAGCTTTACCGCCTCGGCGATCTTGTCGAGGTTGATATGTCCGGGAACGATTTCGTTATACGAACAGACAACGCCGATCAAAGGGCGTTGCTGTTCCTCTTCCGTCAAGCCCAGCGCATGATATAAGGATCTGTGCGGCGCGTTGTGGAAGCCGTTTACTATTGTGTCTTTAATCATAATGATACCTGAATGTTATGAGAGTGCGCAACTTATCGGTTGCTTTTTTGGGATTACCTTCGTGGGCTCTGCCACACCCGCAAGGAACTGAGTTCCTTGACTTCCCAAATAGATCCAACGGTACGTTGGTCCAGCGGTACGCCGACTGGTTAGTTATTGATGAATTTTTCCTCATCAGCCCAGCTGTACAGTTTTCTGATTTCTTTTCCTACCACTTCGGAAGGATGCTCCGCCGCGATCTTACGCATTGCGTTGAAATGCACCTGCGCGCCCGCGTCGGACATATCGAGCAGGAATTCTTTTGCGAACGTACCGTCTTGAATATCCTTCAACACCTTCTTCATCGCTTTCTTCGTCTCTTCTGTGATGATCTTCGGTCCAGTCACGTAATCGCCGTATTCCGCCGTGTTGGAAATGGAATATCTCATACCCTCGAACCCACTCTGATAGATCAAGTCTACGATCAGTTTCATTTCATGGATACATTCGAAATATGCGTTTCTGGGATCGTAACCCGCCTCGACAAGCGTTTCGAAGCCCGCCTGCATCAACGCGCAAACGCCGCCGCAAAGCACTGCCTGTTCGCCGAAAAGGTCGGTTTCCGTTTCCGTACGGAAAGTGGTTTCCAAAACGCCCGCTCTCGCGCCACCGATACCCGCCGCATACGCAAGCCCGATCTCCCACGCGTCGCCCGTCGCGTCCTGCTCAACTGCGATAAGGCAAGGCACGCCTTTGCCTGCTTGATATTCGCTACGCACGGTATGACCGGGCCCCTTGGGCGCGATCATGATCACGTTGACGTTCTTCGGGGGCTTGATGCAACCGAAATGGATATTGAACCCGTGCGCAAACGCCAGCGTTTTTCCTTCGGTGAGGTTGGGTTCGATACTTTCTTTATACAGCTTCGCCTGTTTTTCGTCGTTGATGAGGATCATGATAAGATCCGCAACTTTTGCAGCCTCCGCCGCGGTCATGACGGTAACGCCCTGTTTTTCCGCCTTTTCCCAGCTCTTGCTTCCTTTATACAAGCCGACGACGACGTTCACACCCGAATCCTTAAGGTTGAGCGCGTGCGCGTGCCCCTGCGAACCGTACCCGATGATCGCTACGGTCTTGCCGCTGAGTTTGTTGAGATCACAATCCTGTTGATAGAAAATTCTTGCCATAATATTTTACCTGTCCTTTATTGAATATTTTTATTGTTTGGGATATTGAAAAACCGAAAAGCTTTTATTCCTCCGTAAAAAGGGTATTGACGCCACGCTCTAAAGCGACGAGTCCCGTACGGCACATTTCAAGGATTCCGAAGGGCTGCATCAGCTTGACAAAAGCGTCGATCTTGGACGGACTGCCCGTCACCTCAATACACATACTCTCCACCGAATAATCGATGACGCTGGCGCGGAACACGTCCACCGCCGTCATAATCTCACTGCGGTTGATCGAGTCGTTTTTCACCTTGATCAGCATCAACTCGCGTTTAATGGGCTCGTCTTCAAGCACCTCGACCTTTTTGACAACGTACAATTTGCGAAGCTGATGTATCATCTGTTCTTTTACGTACGCGTCTCCATGCAACGTCAGAGTGATACGCGAATAATCGGGCCGCTCCGTCTCCCCCACCGTCAAGGTGTCGATATTGAAACCGCGCCTGGTAAACATACCCGTCACCCGCGTCAGTACGCCCGCTTTATTCTCTACGTATACCGCTATGATAAATTTATTATCTTCCATAAGGCGATCCTCCTTTTGGTCTGTTCTCATTTCACCAGCGTGATCATATCGCTGATCGCGCCGCCGGGCGGAAGCATGGGCAACACCAACTCATCTTTATCGATACGTACGTCGATGACAACCGTTTTCTTTGCGTTCAACGCCGCTTCAAACGCGCGTCTGAATTCCACGGGCGTTTCCGCAAGATACCCTTCCGCGCCAAAGGCTTGCGCCAACTTGACAAAATCCGTCTTGCGCGAAAGCACGGTGCTGGAATACCGCTTTCCGAAAAACAGCGTCTGCCATTGCCGTACCATGCCTAATACGCCGTTGTTCATAAGCACGATCACGACGGGGATCTTGTAGGTAACTGCCGTCGCCAGCTCGTTGAGATTCATGCCGAAGCTGCCGTCACCCGTAATCAGAACGACGGGGTCCTTCGTCGCTACGTACGCACCGATCGCCGCGCCCAAACCGAAGCCCATCGTGCCGAGTCCGCCGCTCGATACGATACGTCTAGGTCCGTCGAAGGTCGCATACTGCGCCGCCCACATCTGATGCTGCCCGACGTCCGTTGCCGTAATCGTTTTGGGAGGCTTCAGCTCGTTTATGATATCAAATACCTGCTTAGGAGTAAGTGGCGCTTTGGCCGCCGCCGCAATCTCTTCTTCAAAACCCTTTTCTTCCGCTTTCAGAGTATTTACGCGAACGATCCAATCGGGATTGTTCTTTTTATCGCATTTTTCTGCGATACGCTTGAACGAATCTTCGACGTCGCCCACAAGTCCCAGATCCACGCGTACGTTTTTATTGATCTCCGCGCTATCGGGATCAAGCTGAACAATCTTGCTCTGTTTTGCGAATTTTGCGACGTTGCCCGTCGCACGGTCGGAAAAACGCACGCCGATGCCCAAAATGAGATCGGCTTCGTTCTGCGCCATCGAAGACGCATAATGCCCATGCATACCCTGCATACCGAGAAAACGCTCGCTCTCCTGCGGTACGGCGGAAAGCCCCATAAACGTACAACCGATCACCGCGTCGATCTTTTCCGCAAACTCGACGATCGCCTTGCCGAGCCCAAGTCCCGCCGCGCCGCCGCCGATGTAAATATACGGTCTTTTCGCCGCTTTTATAAGCGCGACCGCTTCATCGATACGCTTTTCCTTAACTTTGGGCAGAGGTATCTTTTCCGCGATCGGCTGCGGCTCGTATTCGAAGCTTGCCACCTGTACGTCTTTGGGGATATCGATCAGCACGGGACCCGGTCTGCCCGATTTTGCGATCGCGAACGCTTCGCGGATGACGTCCGCCAACTCATCGATCCCTTTTACGAAATAGTTATGCTTCGTAATAGGCAACGTGACGCCCGTAATGTCGATCTCCTGAAAGCTGTCTTTTCCGATAAGGGAGTTGGGTACGTTACCCGTGATCGCAACCATGGGTATGGAATCGAGCATCGCCGTCGCGATGCCGGTGACAAGATTGGTCGCGCCGGGGCCGCTGGTAGCAAGACATACGCCGACCTTGCCCGTCGCGCGAGAATACCCGTCCGCCGCGTGCGCCGCGCCCTGCTCGTGCGCCGTCAACACGTGATTGATCTCCGCTTTATATTCGTAGAGAGCGTCGTAGATATTGATGACTTGACCGCCGGGATACCCGAACACGTCGGTCACGCCCTGTTCGATAAGGGTCCTGACTAAAATTTGCGCGCCTGTAAGTTTCATAATGTGTTCTTTCTCCTTGATTATTTGACCAACTTCGTTGGTGTTGCGGCAACAGTTTACGCGGAAGTCCAAAACTGATTTCCCAAAAACGTAAACGCATACATGGTATCGCCGTTTTACTCTTTTTCACGGCGTTTACCGCCTTTATAACATCCGATTGACCGCTGACACCAACGCTTTCACCGACGAAGTCATGATATCACTGTGAATACCTGTACCCCAGTACGGTTTTTCGTCGGCAACAATACACACGTAAGAAGCCGCTTTCGAAGAGGATCTTTCCTCCAACGCGTGTTCCACGTACGTTTCCAATGCGTACTCTTTTCCCGTCACCAGCTTGATCGCATTGGATACGCAATCGAGTCGGCCGTTCCCCCCCACCGTCACTTTTCTCCGCTCGCCACGATACCAAATCTCCACATTTCCCGATACCATGTCTGCGTTCACGTCTTCATACGTCGCATTTACGACGCTGAGTTTTTCATGCAGGTTGACAAAATCCCGCATAAAAATATCGTGTACCTCCTGAGGGGAAAGCTCTTTATGCGCGTGATCGGAAATATTTTTGACGTGGTACCCAAACACCTCGCGCATCTTGGGCGGAAGCACCAGATTGAACTGCGTTTCGAGGATATATCCAATGCCACCCTTTCCGGATTGAGAATTGATGCGGATAACGTCCGCATCGTACACTCTGCCGACGTCGGCAGGGTCGATGGGGAGATAGGGGACCGTCCACGTATCGACGCCCTTTTCCACCCGATATTTCATTCCCTTAGCGATCGCGTCCTGATGCGAACCCGAAAACGCCGCGAACACCAACGAACCGCTGTATGGCTGACGTTCGCCGACTTTCATCCTCGTTACCCGCTCGTATACCTCCGTGATCTTGGGCAGATCGGAAAAATCCAACTGCGGGTCCACACCCTGTGAGAACATATTGAGCGCAAGCGTGATAATATCCACGTTTCCCGTCCGCTCGCCGTTGCCAAACAACGTCCCCTCGATCCGATCGCCACCGGCCAGCACCCCCATTTCGCTGTCCGCGACCGCGCAACCGCGGTCGTTGTGCGGATGCAAAGAAACGACCACGTTCTCTCTCCCGTGCAGGTTTTTACACATATACTCGACCTGATTCGCATATACGTGCGGCATCGAATGACTGACCGTCACAGGCAGATTGATGATCGCTTTATTATCCGCCGTCGGCTGCCAAATATCCAGCACGGCGTTGCAGATCTCAGCCGCAAACTCCGGCTCTGTCCCCGTGAAGCTTTCGGGGGAATATTCGAAGGTGATCTTCCCCTCCGCTTGCTCGCGGTACTGCTTGCACAGCTTTGCGCCGAACACGGCAATATCGATAATCTCCTGCTTTTCCCGACGGAACACCTGCTGACGCTGGGCAACGGAAGTCGAATTGTACAAATGCACGATGGCTCGCTTCGCCCCCCTAATCGCCTCGAAAGTCTTTGCGATGATATGCTCACGCGATTGCGTAAGTACCTGTATCGTCACGTCGTCGGGAATCAGCCCCTGCTCGATCAGCATACGACAAAATTCATATTCCGTCTCGCTCGCCGCGGGAAATCCGATCTCAATCTCTTTAAACCCGACCTTGCAGAGCAGTTTGAAAAACTCGAGTTTCTCTTCCAGACTCATGGGAATGATCAGCGCCTGATTCCCGTCGCGGAGATCGACGCTGCACCACACAGGCGGCTTTTCGATACAGGACTTTTTCGTCCAATCCATCGTCACGCCCTGCGGTTCAAAATATTGTTTTACGTATTTATTGCTGTTTTTCATGTCCTATTTCCTGTTTACTCTCAACCTTACAAGGTTACACTATAAAAAAAGTCTCTTTCCACAAACGCGCGCAATGCGTTCGTACGAAAGAGACGAAGAATTTTTCTCCGCGGTACCACTCCGTTTGGCGATATCTCGCCCACTCATGTCCTTGAAAAGAACTTCTCTGTAACGGGAGAACCCGTCCGAATCTACTTGGCTTGAAAAACTTTTTCGCCGTTCTCTCGGCGGCTCGGGGAGGAGCTATATTCCGTAAAGCCGTATCGGCTCGCACCAAACGCCGACTCTCTGCACAAGCAAACTTTACAAATTTTTTCCCGTCATAGCCTTTTTATTTATTTGTTTTTCCGCATAATTATTTGTTTATCGGTTTTCCGATCTGCGTTTCAATAGAAATATCGCTACTACCGCGATCATCACGACCACGACCGCGCTTACGCCGCCGATAAAACCCGCACAACCTGCTGCCCCCGTTGCCATATTTCTTACCTCGCTTTTTTCTGCATTGTTATTATTGTATATATTTTACCGCATTCACAAAGCTTTTGTCAACAAAATAGCATCTGTTTTACGCGATTTCCTCAGGGAATTTCCGCCAGAAAAGCCCTGCTTTTATCGTAAAATCCGCGTCGCAGAAATTCGCCCCTCTGTTGTAAATCACGATCGGCTTATAAACGGTAGACCCAGCCAAACGTATCCTCCCGTATCCCCCACTGTATCCCAGTCAGAATATCGTAAAGTTTCTGAGTAACTTCACCGATCTTGCCGCCGCCGATGACGTATTCTTTATTCCCGTACGCAAGTCTGCCGATCGGCGAAACCACCGCAGCAGTACCGCAGCCCCACGCCTCTTCCAGCGCCCCGCTTTCCAGCGCGGATATCAATTCGTCCACGGACAGCAAGCGTTCTTCCACTTCCACGCCCTGCGACCTTAACACCTCGATACAGCTCTTACGCGTAATCCCCGGCAAGATCGAACCCGTCAACATCGGCGTCACGATCTTTCCGCCGATCTTGAACATAACGTTCATCGCACCGACTTCTTCGATATACTTTCTCTCCACTCCGTCCAGCCACAGCACCTGCGAATAGCCTTTCTTCGCCGCTCTTTCGCCCGCACGGGTACTCGCCGCATAGTTTCCGCCGCATTTCGCATAACCGGTACCGCCACGCACCGTACGCACGTCCTCGTTTTCGATCATGATGCCGACGGGATTAATCCCCTCCGCATAATAGCTACCGCTGGGCGACGCGATCAGCATAAACGTCGCATTCTTCACCGCATGTACACCCAGCGCTTCGTCGTTGCCGAACAGAAAGGGACGAAGATACAGCGACGTACCGAACGATTTCGGCACCCACCTTTCCTCCAGCTTTACAAACGTAGTCAGAAGCGATAACATCTCCTTCTCGTCCATCTGTGGCAGACTCATGCGCTCGGCGGAATTATTCATACGCCGTACGTTTTCCATCGGTCGGAACAGCTGCACGCCGCCGTCCTTGCGGCGGTATGCCTTCAAGCCCTCGAAGATCTCCGCGCCGTAATGTAGCACCGTGGACGCGGGATGCAGAGAAATACGGCCGAACGGCTCGATCCGCGCATCGTACCAGCCCCTTTCTTCGGACCAGTCCACAAGCAACATATGATCGGTAAATACTTTCCCGAACCCCAATTTATCTTCCGGCGGCATCGTTTTGGGAGTCGTCGTTTTTGTGATCTTGATTTCCATATTCTTCCTCCCGAATAATAATTTGGTTTTCGAATAGACTTAACGGCTTCGATTTATTATAATGATACTATAATAACATACTTATTGAATTAAGTCAACAATTTGCAGGGGTAATTTTTTATTTTTTCGAAAAAATCAAATATTTTTCGTTTCCGCCGTATCCGTCGAAGACGCGGTCTCAGCCGCCGCAACGCGCTCGGTTTCGCAAGCGGTCTCATTCTCCGTTTCGTTTTCCACCGCAAGATCGGAGATGAAAGCCTCGTTTTGTTCGGAATGTGCAGACAGCATGGGCGTTACGTTTGCGCCTTTTTTACGCTCGAAATAATTTTTCGTGATCCCGGCGACCAATCCGCTCATCAACACAAGTCCGATAAGATTAGGCAACGCCATAAGGCCGTTGAAGGTATCCGAGATTGCCCAAGCGAGTTCTCCGTCGATGACTGCCGAAACGATGACAAGAAGCACGTACGCCACTTTAAACACCGTCCGCGCGATCTTTCTACCCTTTTCACCCGTTTTACGGAAAAGGAAATCCACCGATTTTTCCCCGTAATAGGACCAAGCGAGGATCGTGGTAAACGCAAACAGGGGCAAAATAGTAGAATACACGACCGTACCGAAGGTGCTGAAAACGCTCTCGAACGCGCGCATGGAAACAGCGGTATCCACCGCCCCGGACGCGTACAGAACGCCCGTCATGCCCGCTTCGTCGCCGAAACTGACCAAAACGACCAAAGCGGTCAGTGTGCAGATGATAAAGGTGTCGAAGAACACCTCAAAGATTCCCCAAAGCCCTTGCTTGACGGGTTCACGGGTCTCCGACGCGCTGTGCGCGATCACGGACGAGCCGAGCCCCGCCTCGTTGGAAAACACACCGCGCGCAAGACCTTTCTGAATGATCTGTGCAAAAGCATATCCGCCTACGCCCGCAAGCGCGGATTCGAATTTGAAAATATTGGAAAAGATGAGCCCGAACGCCGCTCCGAGCATAGAGAAGTTGACAACGATTACGACGAGCGCCATCAGGATAAACAGCAGGGACATAAAAGGAACGAGGATAGACGCGACCCTGCCTATACTCTTGATCCCGCCGAGAATGATCAACGCCAACACGACCGCCACGACGATCCCCACGACCAACGCGATCGTCTGTTCATTTCCGCCTATCGCGCTTTGGAAGGTAGCCGAGATCTTGTTTGTCTGTACGCCGCTCATACCGATCGCCGCAAACGTACAGAATACCGCCGCCATCACGCCGAGGATCTTACCTAACCATTTCAGAAACGAACCCGCTTTCCCCTTTTTATGCAGCATACCGATGCCTTCGGAAAGATAATAGGCAGGACCGCCCGAAAACTCGCCGTTCTTTTCTTTTTTACGGAAATACAATCCCAGCACGTTTTCCGCGTAATTAGTGACCATGCCGAAAAACGCGGAGATCCACATCCAGAACACCGCGCCGGGACCACCCGTCATGATCGCAGACGTAACGCCGACGATGTTGCCCGTTCCAACCGTACCCGAAATGGCCGTGGCGAACGCTTCGAACTGAGAAATGGAATTTTCCTTCTTCAGCCCTCCCTTCTTCTTTTTTCCGCTGCTCTTTAACGTAGAGATAATGGTCTCGTTCCACGACGTACCGAACTTACGTACCTGCATACATTTCGTGCGGATAGTGAGCAGTATCCCCGTGCCGAGGATGAGAATAATCATCGGCCAGCCCCAAACGAGACCGTTGATGAACGAGTTGACTTCGGAAACAGCTTTGACAATGCTTTCCCACATATATAATACCTCCTATGCCGAAAACAAACTTCCCGGCTTAAAAATTTGTTTTAAATAAAAAACACGAAGCGTCCCTATAAGATCACTCCGTGTCAAATGCGAAACTTTTCCTTATGATACGTTAAAATACCCCAAAAAAAAGGAAAACAGGTATTTGAAAAACGCAAAAAAGCGCGCGTCAAAACCGCAACGTATCAAGGTAAAGCAACCTCTGTCCTTTTGCCTGAGAGATTGGCGGCAAGAAACGTTCTGCACCGCTTTGCCCCTTCGGCACCCGATTGGTTACGGGATTCTCCGGAGTGCTATCCGATCACAGTTCCCAACCCTACGGTCACCTGAGAGATTTACTCCTTCGGTCGGACAAAAGTCCATCTTCTGCGATCTTCACATAGCTTTTGCTTGTTTTTTATGATAGCACACACGACCGACTCTTGTCAACAGTTTTATCGCGTTTTTTTGTTTTTGGTAAATTTTTTTGTCCAAGCCGACCTTTTAATCGTTGGACTTTCCTCTCCTTTTCGTGTTATAATATAAATATACTTAATATACAAAGAGGGAACTGCTATGATCCAGAAAACCTATTCCTTTAAAAAAGACGGCAAAATCAACGACGTGTACACCCTTTCCAATGCAAAAGGTAGCGAAGTGGACGTCCTCACCTACGGCGCGCGCCTTATCCGCATCTCCATGCCCGATAGAAAAGGCAAATTCGACGATTGCCTTGTTGGCTGCAAGACTCCCGAAGATTATTACGATGACAATCCCTATTTCGGCGCGACGATCGGCAGATACGGTAACCGTATCGGCGGTTCGAAATTCGTTTTGAACGGCGAAACGTACACGCTGGAGGCAAACGACGGGAAAAACAGCCTGCACGGCGGCAACACCGCCAATTTCGACCGTCAAATCTGGGACGCAAAGATCATAGGCAACCGTTTGGAGCTTTCCCATACCTCTCCCGACGGCGCGGGCGGATACCCAGGCACGATGGAGGTGATCGTGATCTTCACGCTCACCGAAGCCAACGAGTTGATTATCGAATATAAAGCAAGATCGGACAAAGATACTCTTTGCAATCTTACCAACCACGCTTATTTCAATATTGGAGGTCAAGACACCGTTTTAGGGCACGAACTGATGATCAATTCCCGCAAAATGACACCTGTGGATAAAGAGTTGATCCCCCACGGTGAATATATGGATATCGACGACACGCCGTACAGCTTCTTGCCCGCAAAGCTTTTGGGCAAGGATATGTTCTCGGACGCGGAATTCATCAGACAGTGCAACGGCTACGACTTCAACTATTGCTTGGACCGTATCGGCAAGGGATTAGAGCATTTTGCGTACGTGTACGACAAAGAAACGGGCAGAAGAATGGACTGCTACACCACCCTTCCCGGAGTACAGCTGTACACAGCCTGCTCGACGGGTGGGTTCCGAGGCAAGAAAAATTACGTCGATCACTGCGCGTTATGCTTGGAAACGCAGGGTTTTCCCAATTCCCCTAACTGTCCCGAATACCCTTCCACGGTTCTGAAAGCCGGCGAAGAATATCAGGAGATCACCGTTTATCGTTTCTCAGTGCGTTAACGCAAAAGTCTTGTTGCTGAAAGGCGTAGCGATACAGCGCTCTCGCGCGTCTTTATGGGCAATGAACGCATACCTGCCCCCATATTTCTTTATTTTGTATAGAAAAAACGTTTGCAATCTGCAAACGTTTTTTTATCCGATTTAGCTTATACGATTTTACAGCTTGATCGCACCCATGTCCAGCAGCACGTCGGCAAGCTTCGCCAAACGTTGCGGCGACAGCGTTTCTCCTCTCGCCTTTTCGTCCACCCCCGCGTCCGATAAAGCCTTTTTTGCCTGTTCGCGGGAAAGCGAGAAGCTGTTGACAAGATTATTTTCCAACGTCTTGCGACGGTTAAGAAAAGCACATTTTACCGTTTGACGATACGCCTTTTCGTCTTTCACCTCAACCCTGCCCCTTTCAAACGCAATCTTTACCACTGCAGAATCGACGTTGGGACGGGGATAAAACAGCGTCCGCGGCACCCGCTTTACGATCTTTGCGCTACCCTTCAATGCGATCGCCGCCGTGATCGAGCCGTACTCCGGCGTATTCTCCTTCGCGCAAAACCGATCCGCCACCTCTTCCTGTACCATGATCGACAACCCCTGTACCTTATCACTCTCTTCCAAAAGCTTGGTGACAAGCGGCGTCGTGATATAATAGGGCAAATTGGCAACGACGGTATATTCCTCGATCTCCGTCTCGAATTCTTTAAGATCCAATTTATTGAAATCACGGAAGATCACCTCTACGTTATCCAGCCCCGCGAGGGTTTCAGCGAGAACGGGTTGCAGATCGCGATCGATATCGAAAGCGTACACTTTTTTTGCCGCTTCCGCGAGCGCGCGGGTGAGCGTCCCTGCGCCGCAACCGATCTCTACCACTGTCGTGTCCTTGGTGATCCCCGACGCCTCGACGATGGATCTTAAAAGGTTGGCGTCGGAAATGAAGTTCTGTCCGAACTGTTTTTTGAATTTGAAGCCGTGCTTTTCCAACACGGAACGAAGGTCTTGCATATCGGATCCTCTCGGTTTATTCTTCTTTCGGCTCGTTGTCCGCTACAAAATTTCCTCGTTTATCCACGAATATCTTGCCCGTTTTTTTATTGCACATCGTGAGGATGCGCCCACGGGAAACGATCTGCTTCATGGCGTCCGTCGGGTTGTAAAAAAGATAGGACCAGTCGGCGGAAAAAGTTTTTTCATCCAAACCAAACGCGCGGATCGCGGCAAACAGCCCTTCCGTCATCGGCAAAATCACCATGCCCATATCCGCGTGTTTTTGCGATTGCTCGATATCGGAATCGAAGCTCGGAAAAATTGCCAACGCGATGTGCGCGCGGCGCATATGATTGTGGGTCGCCAGCGACACCTCCGCATCTTCCCAGGCGAGAAAACGCACGTTCGTTTTTACGTCGTCAAATACCTGCTCCCCCTCTTCGGGCCATTCCGCCTTTACACCCTCTTTCGTCAAGGTGTAGGTCATGCCCACTTCCCTATCCTCATACGCGTACGTTTCTACGTCCGAAACGCCGGACTTTTTAAAGAGATAGGCGTAATGTTCCAGCTCGAATTCCGTTTCCTTTTTCGTCAACCAACGGGTCCCGAAACATAAAAACAATAGCCCGACCACGCAAACAGTCGCAACCCAAACAATGATCAGCCATTCGTATTTTTGTTCGTTGACTCCTATCAAGATACCGATCAAAATCAGAGGCAACACCGTAAATGCGACCCAAATGGGCAATGCTATCCAAATAAATTTTTTCCGAACGGGCGACATCGGCAATTTCTCTTCTTGTACAGTTTCTTTTATATTCATTTTTTGTTTCCTTATATATTTCCCCCGATAGATTTACCAACGTTCCGCTGAACCAAGTCGTTGAGTTTTCAGTTGGTCCAACCTACGCAAAGTAAAACGCCAACCTTCCGTTGGATCACGTTGTGAGTTCCCCGCTTACTTAACCCACGCGAAGTAAAACGGCGTAGATGCGAGCAAGACAAGAAGGATGCGGATTGGGGGCAGAGAGCGTACATGGACGTACGTGACCAAGCCCAAACGTAAATTCGACGACGTATTGCGACGCAGATACGTTGTTTTACCATTAGGAATCGGTAATATATTTGCGTATATACAAAGGAATTTTTATACTTTCGGCAAGCCGTTTGCACGCCTCCACTTCTTCTTCGCCAATACAATCGACGATCGAGAACCGACAAGTAACCCCGTTGCGTTTACACAGTTTTGCAAACTCGATCATTCCCGAAAATCCCGCCTCGCCAAACTGCGAGCGGCAAATAGGCTGGTATTTCTCCGCACAGGACGCATTGAGAGAAACGTTGACAAGATCAATCTTCCCCTTCAACTCGGGGGTAATATCGCGCTTATTGATTAGATTTCCCTGTCCATTGGTATTCAATCGGGTCCGCAAGCCTTTCTCATGGAAAAAATCGCATAACGAAAGCATCTCCGCGACCTTATATGTCGGCTCACCAAAACCGCAGAAAACGACCTCTTTGAACCGCGTCAGATCACCAAATCCTTTCACCGCCGCGATCACTTTTTCTGCCGTCGGATCGCCGTGAACGAGCCAAAGATAATTCCCGTAATAGCTGTTTCGCTCGTTACGCACGCAGAAATCGCATCCGTTCGAGCATTTGTTGGTCAGATTGATATACAAATTTCCGTCCAGCGTATAGACGTAGGTATCCTTGCGGTTTTCCTCCTTTTTACGCTCGTTTTTGTCATTCGTCTTATCCCTGCTCCCGCTATTTTGATTTTTCTGCGGTTTCTGATTTTTCCCGTTTTGTTGCTGATTGGGCTTGTTTTGCGCTTGTTGATTCTGCGATTGGTTTTTGTTTTTTTGTTTCAAGCTTTGATTTTGCGCACTTTGCCCGCCTTGATTTTGTTGTTTGGGCTGTTGTTGCTGTTTACTGCCCTGTTCGCGATTTTCATTATGATTCTCGTTGCGGTTTGCGTTATGGCTTTCGCCCTGAACACCCGAAGACTTGTGCTTTCTTCTGCGACGACCGCCGTTTTCGCCGTCGACTCTGTTTGCGGCGTTTCCGCCTGCGTTTTGTACGTTTTGTTCGTTTTTATTTTTGTTTTCTTCCATAGGATCATTTCAGCTTAAAAAACAGCCGCTTCGTGTTTTCGACGATCTGTTTTTCAAGCGCCTCCGTATTTTCGTCGCGAAGTACGGCGAGGTTTTCCACGACGTACTTTACATTTTTGGGTTCATTGGGAAATTCCCCGCGATGGGGAACGGGCGTCAGATACGGACAGTCCGTTTCCGACAAAATGAGGTGGGCAGGTATGCGACGAACGCAATCTTGCACCTTCTTCGCATTCTTGAAGGTGGACGTTCCGCCAAAAGAAAAACACAGCCCCACCCCTTCGAAAAGCTCCATCATTTCGGGCGAATACGAATAACAATGCATCAATCCGCCTTTTTTAAGCAACGCTTTGTTCGTTTGCAAAAGTTCCAACGTTTCCTGCGCGGCGTCGCGACTGTGAATAACGACGGGAAGCCCCAGCTCGTCCGCGATCTCTAACTGTTTTAAAAAGAACTCCCTTTGCGTTTCAGCCACGGGATTATCCTCGAAATGATGATCCAGCCCGATCTCGCCGACAGCGACACATTTTTCATGCCCGCACAGCTCTCGGATACGCTCGAGATCCCCTTCCCGATGTTTTTTCAATTCGCTGGGGTGAAACCCTGCGCAAAAATACACGTTTTCAAATCGTTCGGAAAGCTCCTTCGCAGCGACGGACGAATCAAGATCAAAGCCCGAACACACGACCCTGCCCACTCCGTTTTCCTCGGCGCGACGCAAAACCACCTCTACGCCGCCCACCGGCTCAAACTCCTCGCCCGTTAAATGACAATGCGCGTCGATATACATAATCAACCGAGCCTTGCGCCGCTTTCAATATCCTTATCGGGAACAATAAGAGAAAGCGCGCCTTTCTCGTCCTCCGCGGCAAGGATCATGCCTTCAGACACGATCCCGCACACCTTTCTCGGCGCAAGATTGGTCACGAATACAACCTTCTTACCCACCATCTCCTCGGGCTTGTAATGCTTCGCGATTCCCGAAACGATCGTCCGCACTTCCTCCCCGAATTTCACCGTTTCTTTCAGAAGCTTGGACGATTTCGGCACTGCCTCGCACGCAACGATCTCGCCTACACGAAGCTGTACTTTCACAAAATCGTCAAACGTGATCTCGGGTACTTTTTCTTCTTTCCCCTCAGACGAAGCACCCATGTCTGCGTTCACCGACTTTTCGGCTGTATTCGCCACTTCTCCGCCTTCGCTTGCAGCATACGCCGCAGCCTGTTCCGTACGGATTTTTTCGATCTCGGGCGCAAGCGCTTTAAAATCGATCCGCGCAAACAGCGGCGGAATCGTCGTCACCGTTACGCTTTCGCGCAAACCAAACGAAGCACAATCCTTCAGGCTCCTACTTTCCGCACCGTATGCCGCCAAAATCTTCGCGCTCGTTTCGGGCATAAAGCTATCCAAAAGCGAAGCGCCGATCTGGATTGCCTCCGCAAGGTTATACAGCACGTCGTTCAAACGCGCCTTCTTGCTCTCGTCTTTCGCAAGCACCCAAGGCATCGTTTCATCGATGTACTTGTTTGCGCGACGGAACAGAGTGAACACCTCGGAGATCGCGTCTGCGATACGCAGCTCGTCCGCCTTCGCCGTCACCTTCGCCACAACACCCGTCACGGTAGCCTTAAACTCCGCGTCAGGATCCTCTTCGTTTGCAGGCAACGATCTTACGACCGTACCGCCGAAATATTTCTCGATCATCGCGATCGTACGATTGACAAGGTTGCCCAAAACGTTCGCGAGCTCGGTATTGAAACGCTCGGTCACTAACTCCCATGTGATCTGCCCGTCGTTATCAAACGGCATTTCGTGCAATACGAAATAGCGCACGGCGTCCACGCCGAACAGGCGCGCAAGATCGTCCGCATAGATCACGTTTCCTTTGGATTTGCTCATCTTTCCGTCCCCCTGCAACAGCCAGGGATGCCCGAACACCTGCTTAGGCAAAGGCTCGCCGAGCGCCATCAGGAAGATCGGCCAATAGATGGTGTGGAAACGCAGGATATCCTTACCGATCAAATGCAGATCGGCAGGCCAATATTTTTTATAAGCCTCACTGTGATTGCCGTCCGCGTCGTATCCGATGCCTGTAATATAGTTACTGAGCGCGTCCATCCACACATACGTGACGTGCTTGGGATCGAAGTCCACGGGGATTCCCCACGTAAACGACGTACGCGATACGCACAGATCCTGCAAGCCTTTCAACAGGAAATTGTTCATCATCTCGTTTTTACGGGAAACAGGCTGGATAAATTCGGGATGCGTATTGATATGTTCGATCAGACGGTCGGCATATTTGCCCATTTTAAAGAAATACGCCTCTTCTTTTGCGGGCTTGACCTCTCTACCGCAATCGGGGCATTTACCGTCTACAAGCTGGCTTTCCGTCCAAAACGATTCGCAGGGGGTACAATACATCCCTTCGTAATATCCTTTATAGATATCCCCTTGGTCGTAGAATTTTTTAAACATTTTCGCCACCTGTTTGCAGTGGTCGGCGTCCGTTGTGCGGATAAATTTATCGTACGAAGTACCGACAAGATCCCATATTCCCTTGATCTCACCCGCGATATTGTCCACGTACGCCTGCGGCGTTACGCCTGCCTTTTCCGCTTTTTCTTGGATCTTCTGTCCGTGCTCGTCCGTGCCCGTCTGGAAAAATACGTCATAGCCTTCCTTACGCTTAAACCGCGCAATCGCGTCCGCAAGGATCGCCTCGTAGGTGTTTCCGATGTGGGGTTTACCCGAGGTATACGCGATCGCCGTAGTGATGTAATAAGGTTTCTTTACCATAAAACCTACTCCTTTATTCTTCTTTATCTTCCATATTATACACTATTTTCTTTAAAATGTAAACTGTTTTGCGGCTTTCACAGCGAAGTCCTTTTCCTTGCCGTAAAAATAAAGGAGACCCGCAGGCCTCCTTCGTCATATTTTCCTCTCGTCCGATCAGCTTATCTTTACGTCGCCGGAAAGGCGGATGAATTTACCTTCCCCCTTTTTCAAGCTAAGCTTGAACGTTTCGTTTTCGATCGCAAGCGTCTGATATTCGCCCGTGGACGGATCGAACGCCTCCAACCCCGTGATCCCTTTGCCTTTACCAAGCTCGAAAGGCATATCGACGATCTCGTTTTCAAACGATTTGTTGAAGATCATCAAATACGGCTCGCTACCGTCGCGCGCCGTCATATACGACACGATCACGTCCGCGTTCGCAGGCGGATTCGCCAATGCGTTATACGGCAACAGCTCCACCTTTTCCCCCGTATTATCCAAATTGTGATACGCGTGTATGCAATCGAGATGCATAATAATATCGCTCGTCGCGCGGATCTCCCAATTCATCTTCGCAACGTCGTCGTACAGCTGTTGATCCTTGATGTTGCCTTCCAGATCGATCAGCCCTGCATAACAGCCTTCCGAGTCCCACATAACGTAATTAAAATAGGAAATAGCCTTAAAGCCATAGGCCAAGTATGCGTACACGTTCCATCTGATCTCGTCGGCGTTGGGCATTCTCTGTCCGCCCCAGCCGCAAGCCTGCGGGAAGCCGTGCGTTTTCAGATCGTATTTCAAGCCTACCTTACGCATGATCTCCATGTCGTTGAAAATGGTCATGTCCGTCTTGGTCTTGCCGAACGCGTAATGGTCGTGGCTGATATATTCGATATTCTCCGCCCCGACGTAGTTTACCCACATATCAAAATACGACTCATAGCTGCCGCCGAGGACGCTCCAGCCGTATACCTCCCCGACCGTGCTCGGATTCATATTTACCATCGGATATGCGCCGTTCTTGATCGTCGCATACTGTTTGGAGATATTCGCGATCGAAAGCAACTCCGAAGCAACGGGCTCATCCTTGACCATATACCCGATGCAGTTCTGAAGATTGGGCACGATGTTCTGCGCGCTTGCTACCGCCTCTGCGGAAAGATTGTCCAGCGCCCCCTTAACGTTCTCGGGATTGTTCGCACCGCCGCCGCTCGCCGAGAACATATATTTCATTCCGTTCTCGACCATGACGTCGTCCACGTATTTCCACCAATCAACCGATTGCAGATCCCGCTCTACGCTTTCTCCCGCGTCGTTTATCCAACTGCCGTACATAATAAAATTGATCCCCGCGTCCGCAAGCTGTTCGGTCTGCTGGCGCATGGACAATCCGCCCTCCAAGGGGTTATAGTACGCGACCCACGACCCGAGCAAAAATTCGTCCTGCAAAATTCTTTCGGGTTCCTCGGGCTTTGTGGAAGCCGAAGCGGAATCCGACGCCGCCGCGCCCGACGAGGAGGAAACAGGGGTTTCCGAATCGGAAGCGCTTACAGGATCGTCGCCCGTAGACGCAACGTTGTTTTCGCAGGCTCCGAAGCCGACCGAAGCCAGCATACAAAGACAGAGCGCCAAAGCTAAAGTTTTCTTTTTTGTCATTTTTGATCTCCTTATCCGTTTTGTTTTAGGTTTTCCCCATTATAAAACATAAAAAAGGAAATTACAATACATTTACCACAGAAAAATCATCACAAAATACAGGAATTTTAAAAATACTTTTTCGCTCGTTATATCGTTAAAAGGGGGAAATAAGCTCGGTAAACGCATACCTGCCCCTCCGTCATGCCGACTAAGCGAGCATAGCGAGCACTATGACGGTTCCGACTTTTTAACGATTTTTAACGTAAACAAATACCTGCCTCCTTGGTTTTACCAAAAAGGCAGGTTTTTCCGTTTATTCTTCCTCCAATAATTTTACGGCAATACGTTCCGCTTCCTCTTGCGTTTCGATCCCTTCGATCCGCTCCTGTTTTCCATTCTCGATCTTCACGCCCTTATACGTTACGTCCTGCGATATCGTCACGATAAACGGCGCAGCCTCCTCCAACGGCGCGTAGCTTTTATAAATAAAAACCCGACGACCGCTTGCGGAAACAAATCCGCAAACAAATCCCCACGCATCCTCAAACCAATCTTGCGGCTCTTTCTTATTTTGCATTTGATATTCCGACAGGATACGTTGTTTTTTGCGTTGCGGACGAACGACAACGAGCCACATAAACAGCACGAAAAGGACCGACCCGACGACGACCGTCACAACGCCCAATATCCACTCCGTCCGTACGCCCGAAAACCAAAGCGCGGCAAGCGGCAGGGCGTAACAAGCGACGGGCGTGACCGAATAGAATATCCCCTTCACGTACGCCTCGCACAACACGCAAAAGCCGTAGATCCCCAAAACGAACCCGACCAGCATCAACGTTACGCACGCCTCGGGCGGCAAAAACATACTATATACGACGACCCCCACCGTCAGCAGAATACACAATACTTCCAAAACGATACAACCCGCCCAACGCAACTTCATCGAGCCGCCCGCCTGCGAAGAGCTCTCGTCCCACCACGTTCTCGCTCCTTCGGGCAAACAAAGCCGTGTTTTCAGCGTTTCGTTCTCCGTCTCCGCCTGCGCCGTCGCTTTGTCAAGGCTTTGCCGCAGTTGTTTCTTCTGCTCGCGATAATATTTCGACCAATTTTCAATGATCGTTTTCCGCGACAAGATGGTCGGAACGCAGACAAGTACGGCAACCGTCGTCAGGATCCCCGTCAGATTTTCCTGCGGAATATCGGGAAAAAGCTTCAATAGCAACAGCGACCCGAACACCGCGACAATAATAACAAAAAGAACGTCAAACGCAACGATCCCTATCGTCCAGCGGATCCGCGTTCTCCGTTCTTTTCTCACTTCCTCTTTATCGATCATGAATTTTCTCCTCGATCCTACGCGATAAATACGCGATAAACGCGCGATAAAAATTGCGCTCAGTCCTCAAAATTCAGCTTTTCCGCCACCACGTATTTCGGACGGTTCTGCACTTCCTTGTAGATCATCGCCGTGTGAATGTTCGCCATGCCTTGGCAAACCAGCACGACCGCGACCAACGCCGCGACCGTCGGGAACAGCCACGCCGTCAACCCGCCAAACCATACGTTGCAGATCGACAAAACGATAAACGTAACAAAGCACGCCACGCTCGCAAATCCCAACAACAACCCCAGCTTGATCGGCAGGGTCAGCGTATAATCGGTGTTCGGGAATATCCCCGATTCCGCCAATTTGATCATCTTTTTCAGCGTGTAATGCGTTTCGCCCGCTACGCGTTCGGGGCGGTCGAATTCGATAAACGTCTGTTTAAAGCCCACCCAAGTGACCTGCGCGCGCAACAAACGGTCGTGTTCGCCCATGGACAGGATCGCGTCCACCACCTTCCGATCGTACAGCTTAAAATCGCCCACGTCGGCAGGCATGTCCAGCCCCGTGATCTTGCGCATAAAGCGGTAGAAGAAGAACGCCGTCGCTTTCTTGAACACGGTCTCCCCCTTTCTCTTCCTGCGCTTGCCGTGCACCACGTCAAAGCCTTCCTTCCACTTTTCGATCATTTGCAACGCGACCTCGGGCGGATCCTGCAGATCGGCGTCCATCGCGATCACCGCTTCGCCGCTCGATTCCTTCAAACCGCATAAAAGCGCCGCTTGCTGTCCGAAATTACGGGAAAAATTGCACACCTTCACCCGCTTGTCCTTTTCGGCAAGTCCGCGCAAAATGTCTTTCGTCTCATCCCTGCTACCGTCGTTTACGAAAATCATCTCGTATTCTTCGTTCAGTCCTTCCATCATTGGCGTCACCGCGTCGTAAAAAAGCTGCAAACTCTTTTCCTCGTTGTACGCGGGTACGATTATCGAATATTTAGGCATATTTCCACCTCACTTTTTCTATTATACTATACAACACCCGTTTTGTCAATACAAAATAAAAAAATTTTTCACTTGACAAGCACAAAAAGATATGTTATACTGTATTCGACCGATTTTTAAGAGGAGAAATAAAGTGAACAGTAAAAAATTATGGCAGGCGTTCAGCCTGATTTTTACATATCTTCTGCTCGCGAGCTTTCTCGCCTACGGCAGCGCGACCCTCTCTGCATCGCTTGGTTGGCAATGGGGCGCTTCGTTCGGTATCGGCGTGGTGTTTTGGGTGCTGTCGTTGGTATTTTTTATTCTCCTTACCAACAAAGACCTGTTCGTTTTCGCCGTACTAGCCCTGCTTTGCAACGCGATCGGCGCGGGGCTGTTCATCGGCGCATTCATCGTCGGCAAAAATATTCCACTGAATTTTGGTTCATTGATCACCCTCGCCTTTATGGTCGCAGGGTGTTATCTGCTGTTAATGGCATTGTTGACCGTACCAAAGTTGAAATATCGGATCTGGTACGTAGTGGTCTGTTACATAATATGGATAGTCGGCAGTATTTTCCTTGCGCGTTGGCTGTTGCCCCTGCTTTTACAGGCGTTCGGCTTGCGCCAACCGCCCGAAACGGGAATGTTTCTGCTGTTTTTCTTCCTGCTCCTCGGTTTTCTCGCGCTGGGTTCTCTTATCCCCGCGGACGATTTTACAGAACTGTTAAAAGCAACCGTGACTCCCGCGCTGGTTGCTACGTTTTTACTGCTCGTCATCGTACTTTTATGCCTTGCGGGCTGTGACGATTGCGACTGCGGCGACGGTTGCGACGGCTGTTGCGATTGCGGCGATTGTTCGGGCGGACGATATAACTCCACGGGCTACGGCAAGCGCAAGCCCACTGCAATACGCATGAGCGAACTTTCCGGACCTATCGACCGCAGCAGCGCCTTTCGGAACTCCTGACCAAAAAATTTTTGCGTGTTTCCTATTGGCTCGGAACGAATACGTAAAGGACAAGACTTTACGCAACTTGACTGTAAATCATTACGTAGCGGCAAAAAATATCACGCAATGAAATGAAACGTCCCCAAAAGCCAAGCTTTTGGGGACGCACTTCGTTTTATTCAATACCGAAAAAGCGATTCGGTTCAATATCGAATTTTTCATAAAGCATCAAAATATTATCATAGCTCGGTTTTTTCTTTCCGCGCAACCATTGGCTGACCGTCGTTTGATTGACGTTCAGAATATCAGCCAACTTTTGTTGGCTCAAATTTCTTTCAAACATAAGTTGTTTCATAATTTCAATATATACCATATAAAAATTATATCATAATTCAGGTCAAAAGTCTTGACATAGGTCAAAAAACCTTATAAAATCATGAAAACGCAAACAAAAGATCCCCGAACGAAATCGGGGATCTTTGTCTTTTTGTTTTAGTCCATTTTTTCAAGCAGCTTCAAGTCGATGCCCTTTTCGCCGATCTTGATGATCTCCACCTTTACCTTGTCGCCGATGTTCAATACGTCTTCGACCTGGTTGACTCTCTTTTCGGAGAGCTTGGAGATGTGGATCATGCCGTCCTTACCGGGCGCGAACTCAACAAACGCGCCGACCTTCGAAAGGATACGGACGACCACGCCGACGAACATATCGCCGACCTCGGGATCGTGCGCGATCGATTCGATGATCGCCTTCGCGCGGTTCGCGTTCGAAACGTCGCCGAAGCAAGCCACGCAAACGGTGCCGTCCTCTTCGATGTCGATCTTCGTGCTGGTCTGTTCGATAATCTTGTTGATGACCTTGCCCTGCTTACCGACAACGTCGCCGATCTTTTCGGGATTGATCTTGAAGGTCACGATCTTCGGCGCGTACGTGGACAACTGTTCGTTGACGTCGGGTATACATTCCAGCATCTTACCGAGAATGAACTTTCTCGCTTCCTGCGCCTGCGCGATCGCGTCGAGCATGATTTCTTCGGAGATACCTTTGATCTTGATATCCATTTGGATCGCCGTGATACCCTTGTCCGTACCTGCAACCTTAAAGTCCATATCTCCAAGGAAATCTTCAAGGCCCTGAATATCCGTCATAATGACGTACTTGCCCGTTTCGGGATCCTTGACAAGACCCATTGCGCAGCCTGCAACGGGTGCCTTAATAGGAACGCCTGCGTCCATCAATGCCATCGTCGAACCGCAAACGGAAGCCATCGAGGACGAACCGTTCGAGGAAAGGATATCGGATACAACGCGGATCGCGTACGGGAATTCTTCGGGAGAAGGGATAACAGGAACCAGCGCGCGTTCCGCCAAAGCGCCGTGACCGATTTCACGACGGCCGGGGCTTCTCAAAGGCTTCGCTTCACCCGTCGAATAGCCGGGGAAGTTATACTGGTGCATATATCTCTTCTCTTCTTCTTCGTCAAGCCCTTCCATTCTCTGCGCTTCGCCGAGCATACCCAGCGTACAGGTGGTAAGCGCCTGCGTCTGTCCTCTCGTGAACACTGCCGAGCCGTGTACTCTGGGCAGGATCCCGTGTTCACACCAAATGGGACGGACTTCCTTCAGCGTTCTGCCGTCGGGACGAATCCCTTTATCAAAGATCTTCGCGCGGACGATTCCTTTCACGATATAATAAATCGAATCCTTCACTTCGCGGATCTGATCGGGATAGATTTCGGCGAAATGTTCTACGATCTCTGCTTCCGCAGCCGCCTGCTTTGCCTGACGTTCCTGACGGTCGAAGGTATCGAGCGCCGCGTACAGCTTATCGTAACCGTATTCTTTTACAGCCGCGTCAAGCTCTTCGGGAATATGGTAAAGCTCCATTTCCTTCTTGGGCTTGCCCACAACGGGAACGATCTCGTCCTCGATCCAAGCACAGATCTTTTTGATCTCTTCGTGACCGTACATAATCGCACCGACCATCTCCGCGTCGGTAACCTCGTTCGCGCCTGCTTCGATCATCAAAATCGCGTCCTTCGTACCCGCAAGATTGAGGTGGATCGCGCTCTTCGCTCTCTCTTCCACGTTGGGATTGATCAGATATTTACCGTCGATCATGCCGACAACAAGCGAGCCCGTAGGTCCTGCCCAAGGAATATCCGAAATAGACAACGCGATAGACGAACCGATCATCGCGAGAGGTTCGGGGGAAACGTCGGGATCGACGGAAAGCGCCGTCGCTGTCACGACTACGTCGTTGAAAATTCCCTTCGGGAAAAGGGGACGAATGGGTCTGTCGATCAAACGACTCGTCAAAATCGCCTTATCCGACGCTCTGCCTTCGCGCTTTTTGAAGCCGCCGGGGATCTTACCTACGGCAAACATCTTTTCTTCATAATCGACGGAAAGGGGGAAGAAATCCATTCCTTCTCTTGCGGTCTCCGACATACATACCGATACGTGTACCGCGGTATCGCCGCAACGCACAAGACACGCGCCGTTTGCTTGTTCCGCATATTTGCCGATCTCTACGACGAGTTCTTTGCCTGCATAATCCGTTTTAAATACTTTGTAGTTTTCTAAAGATGGCATTGTAAAATTCTCCTTGTCTTATAATTCTTTTTTGTTCTTGTCCGCTTGCGTCGCCCGACGGCAAGCAGGGTTTGACGTGCAAAGTCCGAAAAAGCCTATGCCGGGGCTTGTCCTTTCTTTGCATATCGACAAAAAAGAGCGAGTTAAAACAACCCGCCCTTTCGTGCTTGCATTACTTTCTGAGTCCCAAAGCTTCTACGATCGCTCTGTATCTCGTGATGTCCTTATCTTTGAGATAGTCAAGCAGACCACGACGCTTACCGACCATCTTCAAAAGACCGCGGCGGGAATGGTTATCCTGCTTGTGTTCTTTAAGATGCTCGTTGAGGTGGTTGATTCTGAAGGTCAGAAGCGCGATCTGAACTTCGGGCGAACCGGTGTCGCCTTCGTGGGTAGCAAATTTTGCGATGATTTCATTCTTTTCCATTTTTTTATCCTCCTATGGAATGGTATCTCGTACCGCTGAGCGTAGCGTGGAGAATCGACTCGCTCAGACAGCCGTTACTACTATTTTAGCACATTCTTTTCCGAATGTAAATTGATTTAGCGCTGTTTTCGAAATTTTATTCCGATTTATTCGAAAAATTTCCGACGTTTTTCGATGATGTCATCAATCTTCTCAATATACGTTTTCAAATCTTTTTGCGAAGCGAAACGGGTGATCAGTCCCTTGTCATTATAAACGCGTTTGGACACCGCATTGGCACCGACGGCAAGGTTGTCCGCCGTTTCTTCCATGATATCGACATTATATACGCACGCTTTGCCCAGCTTCGTCCAGCCTACGTTTTCGTTATTTCCTACCTGATATTTTTGGCGGTACATATAATAAGGTGCGTATCCGTTCTCGCTTAAAATCTCTCTCGACGTGGCTACCATGGTTGAGATGAAGCCGTTTTCGAGATACACGTTTTCCTCTTTAATTTTGTCCTCTTTCAACTTCGCGCCCGATTTCAAGGACAAGCAATGCACGGTGACGTTATCCGCATTAAGCTTCACCGCTTTTTGCACGCTTTGCTCGAAAGTATCGGGCGTTTCGTCCGCCAAACCTGCGATCAGATCGATATTGACGTCAAAGCCGTATTTTTCCGACCTTTCAAACGCCTTATAAATATCCTCAACCGTATGTTTTCTGCCGATCTTTTGCAAAGTTTCATCCGAAAAACTTTGCGGATTGATACAGATACGGGTCACACCGTAGTCTTTCAGCAATGCCAATTTCTCATCCGTAAACACATCGGGGCGTCCCGCCTCTACGGTGTATTCGCATACATGGGTGGCGCGTTTTGCATTTTCGACGATCGGCGCAACGGCTTTCAGCACCCGTTCCAAATCGGGCGCGTCAAGCGCGAACGGCGTCCCTCCGCCGACGTAAACGCTGCGAAGAACGCCCACGCTATCCTTTGCCGCGACAAGCTCTTTTTCCAGACAATCGAGATAAGAAGGCAAAAAATGCCGCGTTTTATCGATCGGGGCAGTAATAAAGGAACAGTATGCGCATTTGGAAGGACAGAAGGGCAAAGAAACAAACAGATCGGTATTGCCGTCCTTTTTCTCGTACACCCCCTCCTGCGTTTTGAGAACGTCCGCAACAAGACGGATATTCTCCTCACTGACCCGCATACGGCGGAAAAGCTCGACAAAATCAAGCCCTTTTTCCTGTTCCATATACGCAAGCTTGGTAGGTCTGATCCCCGTCAACGCGCCCCACGGCATTTTCTCGCCGTAAAGATCGGATAATATCTCGTATAAGGCAAGCTTGGCAAATCGACGTTCGAAACGCTTAAATTCAAGCTCATCGCATACCTGCCCCCCATCTTTAAAGAAAAAGGCTTTTCCGTCGATACGAAAATCATTGTAAAAAACACCCTCTTCAAAACGAAAAGAGTGTTCGATGGCTGCGGGACGGTTTTTAAACAGCCGCACCACGTCCATAAGCTCATTTTCCAAAAATTTACAATCGGTAACAAACATAACTTTTCAAAGCAGCTTTCCGTATTTTTAAGCGTCCAACAGAAACGGATTATTTTTCCGTTCCTTATCGAGCGTAGTCTCCTCTTCGTGACCGGCATATATGGGCATATCCCCCTCCAGCGCGGAAATGCGGCGCAAGCTTGCGCGCATCTCCATAATATTCCCCGTTGGAAAATCCGTCCTACCGATGCTGCTTGCAAACAGCGTATCGCCCGTGAACAAATACCTACCCCCGTCCTTTTCTGTTACAAGGTAGCAACAGCTCCCTTTCGTATGCCCGGGCGTGAGTAGAGTTTTAATATTTATTCCGCAAAATTCCCTCTCCTCGCCGTCCTTCATCGTTTTATCGACTGTATAGTTCACACGGGGCGCGCCGAACATCTCGAACAGATCCGCATTCGTTCCAATCAGGGGTTTTTCCGACTCCGAGCATACGACCTTTGCGCCACTCGCCTGTAAAACGCTCACGCCACCGACGTGATCGAAATGGCAATGTGTCAAAAGGACGTAGGCAGGGTTGAGACCAAGCTTGATCAATTCGCTTTCCGCCCTTGTCTGTGCAGGGTCAATAACGACGGCATTTTTCCCGTCCTCCGTCAAAACGTACGTATTCGCCGCGAATCCGCGCGGCGCGATCTTGATTATTTTCATAAACTTTCTCCTCCCACCAGCCAGCATTCCCCTGGACCAAGTCAAGGGTTAAGGGACATTGTCCCTTGCGAGGTTTTAAGGGCGAGTAGCCCTTAACGAGGCATGGAGCGGAGCTCCATAAATACTAAGCCTTAAGAGAGCAAAGCTCTGCTTTGCGTTATTTCATTGTGTTGCAAAGCAACGCATCAACGCCAAAGGCGTAAAGGCGCAAGCACAGCTTGCTTAAAAGGGATATTTTTCGTGGGCTCTGCCCACACCCGCAAGAAACTGAGTTTCTTGACTTCCTAACTGGATGCAACGGAACGTTGCCGAAACGCTGGCGGAACGCTGGTTACGACAGTGCTGTGATACGATGTACGTCGTAGATCCTCTTATCGGACAACATCTTCTTAATCAAAAGATCCACCTCGGAAATATCCGTCAACGCAATAGATGCCTCTAACACAGCGTCATGGTTTTTATCAATCCGTCCATTTACCGCCGTGATCGATAATTTCATTTCCGATACCACGGACGAAAGTACAGACAGCGCCGCGCCCTGCTCCGTCGCGCGAATGGAAATATTCGCATTATATCGCTGCTTCACCCCTGCCGCGATTTGCCAAGACGCAGGCAACAACCTATGCGGATCCACGCCGCGCAGATTCGAACAGTCTGCACGATGAATCACCGTACCACGTCCGCGAGAGGTATAACTGATGATCTCGTCGCCCGGTACGGGCGAACAACAACCCGCAAAATGCAATAACATCCCCGCCTGACCGTTCACCAAAACGCCACCGGGCGTTCTTCCGCCTCCGTCTCCCGCGTGCACTTCGAACGGCAACGGCGTCTCTTTACGGTAATAATCGATCAGCTTGAACAGGATCTGATTGACCGTGATTGAGCCATATCCCACCGCGGCAAACATTTCCTCCATTTCACCGAACGAAAACCGTTCGGAAATACGTTTGAAACTCTCCTCGTTAAGCAACTCGGACAGCGAAAAGCCCTTTTTCTTCGCCTCTTCTTCCAGTTTCGTCTGTCCGACGCGGATATTCTCTTCCTTCAGTTCGTTTTTATAAAACTGCCTGATCTTCGCTTTCGCGCTCGACGATTTGATAAACTTCAGCCAATCTCGCGACGGACCTTTCGAGTTCGGCGAAGTGATGATCTCGACCACGTCCCCGACCTCCAGCGTCGTCGTCAGCGGCACGATTTTCGAATTCACTCTTGCCCCCGTACAGTGGTTTCCTACCTCCGAATGGATCGCGTAGGCAAAATCGACGGGCGTCGCGTCGGGCGGCAGAGAAATAACCTTCCCGCGCGGCGTAAATACCAGCAGTTCGTGACTGTACAACTCCGTTTTCAGGGCGCTTATGAACTCTTTCGAGTCTTTCAAATCCCCCTGCCATTCCATGACTTCGCGAAGCCAAGCGAGTCTGTTCTCAAAATCGCCGTTCGCCTCTTCCGTGCGGCCTTCTTTATATTTCCAATGCGCCGCGATACCGAATTCCGCAATATGATGCATCTCTTCAGTACGGATCTGGATCTCGAACGGCTGACCGTACCGCGTCATGACCGTCGTATGCAACGATTGATATTTGTTGGGCTTCGGCGTTGCGATATAATCTTTGATACGACCGGGAATAGGCTTCCATTTTTCGTGGATGCGCCCCAGAACCGTATAACATTCCTTGATATCCTTGACAATGACGCGCACCGCCGTCAGATCGTAGATCTGGTCCAGCGTCTTGCCCTTATTCTTCATTTTTTTATAAATGGAATAGAAATGCTTTGGCCTTCCGAACACCTCTCCTTCCACACCGTCGTTTTTCATCAACTCCTTGATCTCTTCGACTATACCGTTGACAAACTCCTTCCGTTCGGAAAGCTTTTCTCGAATGTTATAAACGAGATATTCATACGAATCGGGATCAAGATATTTCAAACACAGATCTTCCAGCTCGCACTTGATCTGCGAAATACCCAGACGACCCGCAAGCGGCGCGTAGATATCCAGCGTTTCGCTCGCCATACGTTGTTGCCGCTCGTACGAAAGAAAGTTCAGCGACCGCATATTGTGCAAACGGTCGGCAAGCTTAATGATGATCACGCGCACATCTTTCGCCATCGCGACGAAAATTTTACGGAAATTCTCCGCGTCCTCATCCTCGCGGGATTTGAATTCGATCCTTTCCAGCTTGGTAACGCCGCTGACAAGATCCAGCACCTCGTCGCCGAATTCCCGTCTGATGTCCTCCGCGGTCGAAGCAGTGTCCTCGATGACGTCATGCAAAAGCGCCGCGGCAATCGTCGCGGCGTCCAACCCCAATTCCATGAGGATATCCGCCACTGCGCAAGGATGGATAAAGTACGGCTCGCCTGAAGCGCGCTTCTGATTGCTGTGCGCTTCTTTGGCATACTCGTACGCCTTGACTACCAATTGCGGATAAGTTTCCTTGATTCTTTCTAACGTTTTTTCCATATTGTCATCCTCTTCCTGTTCCTGCGCGTTTCCAAGCCGACCTTGCCGTCTCTGCGCGCGTCCTTATTTGCGTTTGTTATTTCCTCCTCTCAGCCCTGTTGCAATAAGCATACCTTACGATATACTGTCGAATCGGTCAGCTCTGCCTTGATCCCTCGATATACGGTCAACCTACCGTCGCCGAAGGATACCAGCCCCAATTCTTCAAAAACACTCAACGCGAAAATAAATTCCCTCTTATCAAATCCAAGCCCGTCACAAGCAAAAGCAAGCTCTTCCACCGTCTCTCCGTTCAAAGAATGGATATCGCGGCGAAGCGCCGAAAAAATTTCAAGCAAACTCTCTCTACCCGTGTCCAAATTTTCGAACATCTTATATCCGCAAATATCGCCGTTGACAAATACCTGCCTCCCCTCTAATGCTGCAATGTTAAAATCGGACGGCGTATCGAGGAAGATAAAATCACGGAACCCCGAAAGATCGGCGTCAGCGGCAGGTGACACGATCAATGCGTTGGAAAGATTTCTCGATGAAAGATAAAACAGATCGCAGCCGAACCTTTCCAAGCCCTCATAAAATTTCAACGTACGGCGATCGGAAGCGATCAGACACAGCCCGTACGGACATTCCGCATGTTTCCGTTCGATCATCGCCACCGTTTCTTCCATTGTCAAGCGAGTCGCCTGCACGTTCACCTCGGGAGAATAAAACCGCGTGATCGCATTTGCAAAAATACTTTCCGCCGTCCCCCTGCCCGTGCGCCCGTCGTATAAAAGATCCCGTACGTAACCTTTGATATATTCCCTGCCCTTAAAGCGGGAAATATTGATCTCGAAAATAAAATTCTTCTTTACGTCGCTTTCGATGATCTTCAGATTTTTCGCACCCGAAAAATACATCAGATCAATATAATCGCATCGCACCGAAAGATGGGGAGACATCGCTTTGACAGGCCGCGCCACACACGCGCTCGCCGATACGCAAAACAGCGGTCGTCTATGCCCCACGCCGTAGGGCTCCATCGCAACCAGCTCCCGCGCAAACTTTTCCGAGAACACGGACGTGATCTCTTCACTGACGGAGATCGTCTGCTCAAAATCCGCAGGCGAATACGTCTTTCCGATCTCTTCGTTCAGCGCCGCCTCCAGCACCTCGAACATATCAAAACGAATGTTGATGCCCGCTGCCTGCGCATGTCCGCCGAATTCTTCAATATATTCCGAGCAGTTTTTCAGCGCGTTGAAAATGTTGATGTTGTCAATACTTCTCGCGCTACCTTTGAGCATATCGCCGTTGTGTACGAACAGCAACGTCGGACGGTTATATTCCTCCGCAATCCGTGCGGCAACGATACCGATAAAGCCCGCGTTCCAGCTCTCATCCGAAAGCATGATCACGTTGCCGTACGCCCCCTTCTCCAACAGCTTTTTCTTGGCTGCAAGATACAGTTCGTCGCAACATTTCTGTCGTTCGGTGTTGTACAGACAAAGCTTTGTCGCCAGCTCGTAGATCTCCGATTCACGCTCGCCGGTAAACAACCGGAACGCCGCCCACGCGTCTCCCATTCTGCCCGCCGCATTCACGCGCGGCGCGATATTGAACGCCAGGGTCTGCGCCGTCACGCTTTCATAATTTTTCCCTAACAACGCCGCAAAACAGGGACGGATGCGATTGTTGAACAGCTTCAGTCCCTCCGTTACGATGTCGCGGTTTTCGCCCAGTAGCGGCACGCTGTCCGCCACCGTCGCAAGCGTGGCAAAATCCAAATATTTATACGCGGCTTCGCCGATCAACGCGCAAGCAAGCTTAAACGCGACCCCCGCGCCGCAGAGATTGTCATAGGGATATTCGTCTTTGAGTTTGGGATTGATGATCACACAATCGGGCAAGATCCCCGGCAACTCGTGATGGTCGGTTACAATCACGTCCGAACCCAACTCATAAATATATTGCGCCTCTTTTGCGCAGGAAATACCGCAATCGACCGTGATAAACAATTCGGGATTGCAATCATCGAAAATACGATCCACCGCATCGATGGACAAACCGTACCCATCCGCGCGTTCAGGCACGTAGATATGCGCGTCGATACCGAATTCTTTCAAAGCATGATACATGATTGCCGACGCGCAAATGCCGTCCGCGTCATAATCGCCAAATACGGCGACCGTTCTGCCCTCGTCGCGCGCCGCAGTGATCATCTCCACGGCCTCGCGCATACCGCGCATCAAAAAGGGAGAAAGAAAATTCTTTTCTGAAGGGCGCATAAAACGACGGATCTTCTGCGCAGTGTCGATGCCGCGCGCATACAAGATACGCGTGATTTGTTCCGTCAACCCCGTTTCATCGGCAAGAACGGATATACTATTCAGTTGTTCTGCCGTAAAGGCGTATTCGGGAACGATTTTCTTCATAATTATATACTGTCTTAAAAGATAAATTTCTATATCAGTGCGTTCCACAAGTTCGAAGAACGCAAACCACAAAAGACGGAACCGCCTTTTAATAATTTCGGGCGGGTGGGTACATCCCCGCCCGCCCTTTCATAATCGTTTTTTAACTTCGATAAGCCTTTCGCTTTATCCGTCCCGCTTTTATTCTTCGGTCACTTCTTCCGCGGGAGCATCTTCCGTTTCTTCAACAGCTTCTTCAACCGTTTCTTCAACAGCTTCTTCGACCGTAGCTTCAGCTTCCTCTTTTACTTCTTCCTCGACGAGTTCGACTTTTTTAGCGGAAGCTTTCGGAGCGAAAACTTTCTTTACCTTCGCGCTCGTTTTCTTTGCGCCCTGATAATCGGTTTTGGTCTTGCCTTCGTTTTTCTCGTCTTCCGCAGCCTTGAAAGGCAGATACAGCGCAGGCGCATATACGACGCCCATAAACCAAGCCACCAAAACAGCAACGACTGCCTGAACGGCAAACCAGAACGTCGTCGAAAGCACACCCGCAGAGATCAACGATGCAACGCCGGATACAACGCCGACCAAAACGATCGCGCCGCCTGTCAACCAAACCAGCTTACAGATCTCTTTCGATGCGACAGAAGAGGAAACAAGTTCTTCCGCAGAAATCGCTTCTTCCGCTTTCGCGTTCGCGCGGATCTTGTTAAAGGTCAAAAGCACGGTCACCGCTGTCATCAACGCGGACACGCAGATCACGTACACCAACGATGCCGTAACGGGGATACGTACGATCATTGCGATCGCCGCCGTCAACGCACCGCTAAGCACGACGCAGATCGCTGCAACGATACCCATATCGAGTTTATAACGCAAAGATACGTATGCGAATGCCAGAACCGCAAACACCGCCAGCGCAATCACGCCGCGAAGTACAACGTCTTTCGCCAAGGTGGAAACCACCGCTTCTTCATTCGTTGTAACGCTGATAAACGAGCCGTCCAGCTCGCCGCCGTTCGTAGCCGCTTCGAACTTCGCGTTCAAAGCCTCCTCCAACGCAGCCAGATCCGCATCCGCGTCAAACACATACACGATCTCGCTGTCGTCGCCCGACATCTCGCCTTTCTTTTCGGCAACGTACTTCAAAGAACCGAATTCGTTTTCACAGATCTCTTCGACCTTTTCAAGCTGCGTGTTGTAAACCAGCTTGTTCATGGTCACAGTCAACGTCTTGGCGTCGTCCATCGAGGTCGCGCCGTTAAAGCCGCCGAAAACGATTCCAAGCGCAACCGCCGCAATGAGGACAACTGCAATAATGATAGACCAAAGGGTCCATTTCTTTCCCGTATTCTTACTCATCGTCGTCATCCTCCCTTACGAAGCGGAAATATTTGTATTTGTTCTTGCTTGCGGACAAATTCACGAAATTGATGAAACGTCCCCAAAGCAAGTTGCAGAACGCAGCCGTAATCACACAGATCAGCCCCTGCAACGCAAGCGTATAAGCGCCCGCAACGCCGATCAGCAACGCAATGCAGCCCAGCACGAGCACCGCGTAAACGTCCACAACGTTCCACAGCGTCTTGTTGTAGCCGCCGCGAACGGACGATTCCACCGTTTTACCGAGGTCGAATTCCGCTTTGATCGCCTTATAGATATAGCCGTTGAGTACGTTCGTAAGTACCAATCCCGCCAGGAAGATCAGCACCGTTCCGAGCGTCACCTCAAACACGCCGCCGGAAATAAATGCAAAGCAAAGCCCCGTGACGATAAGATAGGACAGAGTCGTATACGCGTTCATACCGCCGAATCCGCCCATCTTCACGATCGCGCCGACGATCAACGCGACGATAACGACAGCGATCGCGATATAGATCAAAAGCAACGTATTTTCGCCGTAAACAGGCTCAAACACTCTCACTTCACTCGTTGCAAGATCTCTGAATTCCACGTCGAATCCGCCGTTGTTAAGGACGGATTTGAGCAGGTTGCAAACGGTGTCTACGTACGCTCTGTTTTCCACGTAGGCAAGGGGCACCTTTACCGTATTTTTGGTATCGATGTGATCCTGATATACCGAAAGAATAGTCGTATCGCCGATCTTCACGTCAAGCGTCGTCGCCGTATCCTTCGAATCGGAAGTCGTCAGCGTTTCTTTCGCCGCCACGATCATATCTTTACCTGCGCTCGTAAGGTTCAATCTCACGTACGAAACGCCGTACTGATCGCCCACGGAAAAGCTCTTGATAAGATCGGTGATCGCCGCGTCGGTGCTCTTAAGCTCGTCCACGGTCTCACCGCCCATTTCGATGGTCATTTCACCCGTATGCAGGAACATAGACAAAACGTTGCCCGCGTTCGCCTCCGAGAGGGGAAGCTCGACGCGGATCGAATAATCGTCCACGATCGCCACGCGGTAATCGGAATATCCCTGCGCAGCGTAACGCGCCGAGATCTCTTTCGCAGCCGCAGAGAAGGACTCTTTAAACGAATCCATTACGTCCGTACCGTTTGCCGCAACGAGGTTCTTGTCCTCGTCCTTGCTCAGGTACAGTCCCTTGTGAGACAGATACGAATCCACGTATTCCGCCTTCGCTTCTTCAGCCTCCGCTTTCTCGTCCGCATCAGCAGCAGCTTCGATAGCCGCATTCAGAGCGGAGAGTTCGTTGTCATACTCGGTTTCGGTAATTACGCCTTCCGGATAGTAGTACGCGTAGTAACCGCCGCCGAGATCAGCGCCGAGGTCGTACTGCATGATGGCGGGATTCCATTTTTTCACCGTTCCGGGAACAGCGAACGCGGGGAATGCCGTTATCGCGCACAATACGACGATCACGATGGTAAGAATCACCATGAGTACCACCGATTTTTTCTTGCCCATATTGATATAAGCCTCCTGATTATCTTTCGGAATTTTCATCCGATGTACAATAGTTACCTTCCTATTATACTCATTTCAAATTCATTCGTCAAGTCATAACGACGAAGATATGCAATTTTTTTGTTTTTTTCGTAAAAAAAACTGTATTTTTTAACATTTTTCGAGCGACGCCCTCGTAGGAAAAACAAAACCTAACGAAAAACGGATGTCGCCGTGGATAAGTGCAAAACTCCGTTTTACTTAACGGAACCTTGACAAAGGTTCTGCCTCTGCCTTCCGTTGTGTGCGACGACGTTTTATCATTCCCGACCGTTTAACAGTTTCTTTTCCGCAAGAATGTGCATACCGCACTCGATACGTTTTTTCATCATTGCGCAGGTCGCCTCGTACGGGTCGTTGATATCGCCGTTGTAATGGTAATTGTTTGCGTTACACCCGCCCGAGCAGATGAACTTCGCGAAGCAATCCCCGCATTTTTTCCGCGTGAACAGGCAGGAATTTTTAAACAATTCTCTTGTTTCCGTCGCCGTGATTCCTTCTGTCACACTGCCCATGCGAAATTTCTCATCCCCCACGAACTGGTGACAGGGATACAGATCCCCGTTGGGGGCGACGGAAAAATATTCGTTCCCCGCGCCGCAGGCGGAAACGCGCTTGGAAAGACAGGGTCCACCTTCCAGATCCACGTTGAAATGGAAGAAATTGAAACCCTTCCCCTCGGCGTAACGCTGTAAATACGCGTCGCAAAGATTTTCGTATTCCTTCTCGATCGCGGGCATATGCTCGTCCCGTATCTGCAAGTCCTCCAGCTCCGTCACCACGGGCTCCATCGAGATGGAATCCACCCCCTGATCGGCAATAAACAATACGTCCTTTGCAAAATCGAGATTCTTCGCCGTGAACGTGCCGCGCACGTAATAGCTCTTATTACCGCGAAGGGAAATAAAACGCTTGATTTTGTCGATGATGAGGTCGAACGTGCCCTTACCATTGACGGTCTTACGGATCGCGTCGTGCACCTCCTTCCGTCCGTCGAGCGACAGCACGACGTTTTCCATTTCCTCGTTGAAAAATTCGATCACCTCGTCGGAAAGAAGCAACGCGTTGGTCGTCGTCGTAAACAGGAATTTCTTCCCCGCTTTCGCCGCCGCCTCCTTCGCGTAGTATACCGTCCTTTTCAAAACGTCGAAATTCATCAGCGGCTCGCCACCGAAAAAGTCCATTTCCAGCACCTTCCGTTTCCCGCTGTTTTCAATGAGAAAATCCACAGCCGCTTTCGCCGTTTCGAAGCTCATCGATTCACGCTTAGAATGATACGCCCCTTCGTCGGCAAAGCAATAGCGACAACGGAAATTGCAATCGTGACAGATGTGGATACAAAGCGCCTTCACCTCGTTGCTTTTCATGGGATACGAGCTTACCTCTTCCTTAAACAACAAGCCCTGCGCTTTCAGCCCCTCCACGTCCGCGAGTATCTCTTTGAGCTGCTCGTCCGTGATATAAGTGATATCGACGTCCTGCCCTTCCTCTTTCGCTTTGAGAAAATCGGCAGTGGGCTTATCACACTCGTGCAGGCTACCGCTGCCAACGTCGTAAATATAGTTCTTATCCTTGTAACTGAATACGTGTATCATAAAAGTTATTTCGCCTTTTAAATCAAAAATTCAAAACTCGGTTAAAAACGGCGTACTTTTAACAAATACGCCGTTTTTGCGATCTTTTCTTTTTTACCGCCCGAGAAAACGCTTTCCCGATTATTTGCGTTCGATCTTTTCTTCGCGCGTGATTCTTTCGCAGGACTGGTTACCTACCGTGCAGCTGGTTTTGCAAGCGGACTGACAGGTGCTTCTGCATTCGCCGCAACCGGTTACTTTCTTATCTGCGGGTTTCGCAATCGTTTTGATCATAACGACCTCCTGAGTTTAAAATTTATGTAATTATTATACTATACTTTCACACAAATTGCAAGCAGTTTATTCCATTTTTTTCGAGTTTTATTATCCCGCCTGCTATTTTTCATAAAATCATCTTCTGAGATTGACGGCGACGATCCCACTGACCGCGCCGACAAGGAGCGCGACAAACAATTCGACAAAGATCAGCCAGGACAGGGAAAAATCGCCGCCGAGCGCGGAAAACGCGAGATAGGACAGCGCCGTGAATGCCAGCGCAACGCCAAACCCTTTCAGCCAGCCTTTTTCACCGCGCGTGAACACCAGCGTGCCGATCGCGATCGACACTGCTTTCACCGTCTGATTGACGGGATAAACGATCGAATCGGGCAAACCGGTCGCGCGAAGGATGCAAGCGAATACCACTGCCGAAAGCAGAGAGATAGCGAGAGCGAGCCCCGCGCCCTTGATTACCGAAAACCAACCGTTGCCGTACGTGCCGTAAGAATTTTCTTTCTGCATACAAAAACACCTCCGCCATATTGTATGCGAAGGTGTTCGTTTCTTAGAACGTTTCTTATTCTTTGTCCGCTTTGGTTTCTTCCGCGGGTGTTTCCGTCGTTTCTTCCGGCTTTTCTTCCGCCTTTTCCTCTTTCTTCGTCACGGCGTCCGTTTGATAGATCGCCTGCTTGTCGAATTTAAGATAGGATTTTCCACTTGCTTCCGTACCCGTCTCCAGCACGAAGGTGTTGTCCTCAGGGCAAACCTCTACGACGATGCCGCAGATCCCGCCGATAGTCTTGACCTTATTACCGGGCTGGATAGAATTGAGCATATTGTTCGTTTCTTCCTGTCTCTTCTTCTGCGAACGTCTGTTGATGACCATAAACACGATCAGAAGAACGGCAAACAACCCGATGATGATCCACTGTTGCCAAGGATTTGACGCTGGAGTGGCACCGGACGACGTCGCAGAGCCCACCGCGTCGCTTGCAGTCAATAAATTAAAAAGCATATCTTTCTCCTTTTTTTTGCGCGGAAACCGCGCTTTTCCAAATTTTCAGTACCTATATGATATCCTTTTTTTTGTTTTTTTGCAAGCGATTTTCTGACAAATTTTGGATTTTTTTATTTTTCACAAATTTTTCATGCCGCTTCACGCGCCTTACACCCGCTCGACGCACCTTCGAAAAAACGATTTTTTACCGCTCGTCAAATACACGGTATGCCCGTTTCGTTATCCATCACAAACTTTCAAAGATCTTCACGCCCCGCTTTTTCAACCATAAGACTAGCGCCGCGCAAGCCGCCGCAAGCAATAAGATACAGATCGCCGTAAACAAAACCGCCGGCATATATTTACCGAAAAGAAAATATCCGCCCACAAGCAACATCACCACCGCGATATTTCCCAGCATGGCAAGCAACGTGGCGGCCCCCTGTTTAACGGCAACCGTTTCGCTCGTCCAACGCAAATTGGGAAATTTCAGGTTTGCCGCCAACCCAAACGCCGCCGTAAAGAAAGTGAAAACACCCCCGACAATCACGGACAGCGCCGTTAAAAGCACTCCTGCATCCATCACGATACCCGCAATAACTGCAAACCCCGCCGCAGGAAGGGCAGTGACGAGAATATGCAAACCAAGCTTCGCCTTTAACACCTCCCACGTATCAACAGGTAACGATTGCGCAATCCAGATATTTTCCCCCTCCAAAGAAATGGAGGACGAGCTGACCACGTTCATCGCCACGCTGATGCAAATGCATAACGAAACGATCAATCCCGAAAGCTCCCGTGTGCCACCGGCGGCAAGGATGACCTCCCCCGTCATTCCGAAAAGATCCCCTTTTACCAAACATAAAACCGACACAATCGCAATAAATATCACACCCATGGACGCATTCAAAAGATATGCCGCACATTTAAAAAAACGCAACGCCTCTCGTTTCAGCAAAGCCGCGCCCACGGACGCGCGTTTGGCTTCCTTCGCTTTATATTTTGCCCGTTTGCCACCTCGATTCGATATAATGATACGCAAATACGTTTTAGAAAGGATACAATAAATAAGCGCAAACGCCCCCACGAACAAACCGAGAAAAATCAACATCGCAAGCGGATCGCCCGTTGCTGCCAATCCCAACTGGTAGAAGGGATACAAGGACGTTTTCATCGCCGTCCCCACCGCCTCGCCATGTTCCATGACGTATACCAGGTATTCGTTGAAGTTCATATATACTAACACGTAGACAGCCATAAACACAAACGAAAGAAGGATGGTAAACAGGTTTTTCGAACGCATCCGCGCAGTGATGAGTGCAACCAGCCAGCCGAGCAAGCAACATATCGCCAGCGCGCCCAACGGCAAAATCAATGTAATTACAAACAAAAACACCATCGGCAGCAACGAAACGCCCACGACGGTAAAATAGCGAACGACCGCAGGGATAAATACCAAGCCTTCAAACAAAAATGTAATCGCATACACGCCTACCAGTCTTGAAAACAATATCGCCCAAGGCGGCGCAGGCATAGACAAAAGCAACTCGTTATCCTTCGCCTCATACAACGTGCTTTTGGTCATAAATACCCCGCCAACCACACCAAAAGCGGTAGCCATGGTTGCAATGAACGCAAAATATACCCAAGTCAATCCGGCACTAACGTACGGTTCGCAAAGTGCTCCCGACAACAACCAGAACATCGCAACAACCGCCACGACGGCATACAGCATCAACGCCGAAAAACCGATTACCGCGCCCTTCGGCCGACGTTTTCCCCCCTTACCTTGCGTAAAAAACGCAAAAAATTCCATCAACTGTTTCTTCAATAACACTTTTACCATATTCACACCTCTTCAATGCGCACAATTAAAGCTGATTGTAAACGCTAAGACTCAGCCCTCCACCAGCTCCAAAAACACTGATTCGAGGCTGTCATCCCCTTTCACCTCGTCCATGGTACCCGCCTTTATCAATTTTCCGCCCTTTATGATCGCCACTTTATCACACAGCTTTTCCGCAACCTCCAACACATGTGTGGAGAAAAATATCGCGCCTCCCTGATCACACAGCTCGCGCATCATTTCTTTTAACGTATGCGCCGCTTTGGGATCAAGCCCAACAAACGGCTCATCCATAATCACCAGCTTCGGTTGATGGATCCACGCAGAGATCACCGCCAGCTTTTGCTTCATCCCATGCGAATATGCCGCGATCGGCTGCGCAAGATCCACAGTCAGCGCAAATGCATCCGCGTACTTTTTTATCCTCTCCGCGCGGTCCGCCGCCGATACCTTGAACACGTCCGCAATAAAATTGAGATACTGTATCCCCGTCATAAACGCGTACAAATCAGGATTGTCGGGGATATACGCAAGCTTCGCTTTACAAACAAGCGGCTCGTCCTTTACCGATACCCCGTCTACAAATATCTCCCCCTCGTCAAACTGTAAAATTCCGCAGCACGCCTTCAACGTCGTCGTCTTCCCGGCGCCGTTGTGACCGATAAACCCGTATATTTCCCCCTTTCGGATATGCAAAGACAGCCCGTCAACCGCTTTCTTATCTCCATACGTTTTCGTCAAATTTTCTATTTTTAACATATCAGCCTCCAAAAATGAAAAAGTATTTTCATATTGATATCAAAATAATATCACAAATTTTACACTTCTGTCAAGCGTTTTGAAGAAAAATTTTAAAAAATTCTAAAAATGCCAAAAAAAGAACGACCGCAGTCGTTCTTTCGTAAAAAGCATATTTCGTTACCATTTCCCTTCACCGCCGTATTTACGGTAGAAGTCCCGCGCGAACTCCTTTACATATCCGCCGAGAATGGAATTCCGTAACCCCTTCATCAGCTTATGCAGGAAGGTGATGTTATGCAAACTGAGCAACATCGCACCGTACATCTCGCCCGTGTTGATCATGTGCCGCAAATACGCTTTGGTATAATTTTTACAGCAATAACAATCACACTCTTCATCTAACGGTGTGAAATCCTCTTTATATTTTCCGTTCCGTACTACCACTCGCCCGTGTGAAGTGATCGCCGTACCGTTCCGCGCGATACGCGTCGCCAAAACGCAATCGAACATATCGATCCCACGCATTGTTCCCTCAATCAAGCAATCGGGCGATCCCACGCCCATCAAATACCTGGGTACGTCGTTTGGCAAAAGCGGTTGTAAATAATCGAGCATTTCGTACATGACCGGTTTCGGCTCACCCACCGACAGACCGCCGATCGCGATCCCGTGCTTGACAAACGGCAACGTCCGTCGTAAGCTCTCTCCGCGCAGATCCTTGTACATATTCCCTTGCACGATCGCAAACAGCGCCTGCTCGGGCTTGTCGTGAAATTTGTAGCACCGCTCCAACCACGCCGCCGTACGCTTCATCGCCGCCTCCGCCTGCGCGTGGTTATAACCGTATTCACTGCATTCGTCAAACGCCATAATGATATCCGCACCGAGGTTCTGCTCCACCGCGATCGCCTTTTCGGGAGTAAAGAAATGCTTACTGCCGTCGATGTTGGAGGAAAACTCCACGCCCTCGTCAGTGATCTTGTTCAACTTCCCAAGCGAAAACACCTGAAATCCGCCGCTGTCGGTAAGAATAGGTCGGTTCCAGTTCATAAACTTATGCAAGCCGCCCGCCTTTTTCACGATATCGTCGCCCGGACGCATATACAAATGATAGGTGTTGGATAAAATGATCTGCGATCCCGCTTCCTCGAGATCGCGGGGAAACACTCCCTTCACCGTCGCTTGCGTGCCGACAGGCATATATACGGGCGTTTCGATATCCCCGTGCGGCGTATGCAAAACGCCGGCGCGCGCCCCCGTTTCGGGATCCGTCTTTATTACTTCAAAAGAAAAATATTCGTTGTTCACAATCTTCTCCGTTTATTCTCGTTTAGCAACCACTATTATACCACATCTCCCGCAAAATTGCAATCCATTGCACTCCCCTCCCGATAAAATGCATAAAAAATGAATTTATTCGTTATATACAAAATTTTTATTCATTTATGCATTTCATAATAAGATTTTATAAAATTTTTTGCAAATCTAATGCAAAATCGATTGACTTATTCCCAAAATAAGTATACAATAAGCCTCGTAAAGAAATTTTATTACATTATATAAGGAGAATTTTATCATGAAAAAATTTATTGCAATGACTCTCGCAACCGTAGCGGCATGCGCAAGCCTCGGACTCGGCTCCTGCGTATCCACTGAAGAAACGTTGACCGTTTACACCGAGGCAGGCTTCGCCCCTTTCGAATATATTTTCGACGGTAAAATCGTCGGCGTTGACGTAGACATTATGAACAGAGTCGGCGAGAAGCTCGGCAAAAAAGTCGTATTCGAAAACGTCAGCTTCGATACGATCATCGACGCGGTTGCGGCAGGCAAGCTGTGCAACGTTGGCGCAGCAGGCATTTCCGTGACCCCCGAAAGAGCCGAAAAGGTAGATTTCTCCAACGAATATTACACGGCAAACCTTTACGTCATCTACAAGACGGACACAGCGGCTTCCTACGAAAGCACCACGACCGACACGGTGACGGGCGTATATTGGGATTCGCTTGCAGGTAAAAGCATCGCCGTTCAGAACGGTACGACGGCAGATCTGTTCCTCGGCGACGAGTTGGATGAAGGCGGCACGATCTATGACACAGGCGCGGCAAAGGTCGGTTTCGACGCATTGGCGTCCGCCGTTGCCGATATCGGCTTAGAATCCGACGTGCTCATCATCGACGAGCTTCCCGCGAAAAAACTTATCGAAGGCAGATCCGAGCTCGCTTGCGCCCCCCTGTATTATAAAGGCGGCGAAGGCGAAAACGACGAAGCTGCCGTCGACGTATACGCGATCTGCGTAACCAAAGGCCAGACCGAACTGCTCAACGCCATCAACGAAGTGTTGAACGAACTCGGCGAAGAAGGCATTCAGGCGCTCGTCAATCAGCACCTCGGTCTTTGATCGATATAACGACTTTACGCGAGGGAAGGACGGCACGTCTTTCCCTCTTTCTATGACCGCAAAGTCACATCACAGGAAAAAGCTATGTTTCAGGATATCATTAAAATTCTTTCCGACAAAGAGCTTGTCGGCTATATGTTTCAAGGCTTGGGCAATTCGTTGCTCGTCACGCTGATCGCCGCGGTACTCGGTCTGTTTTTAGGCTTTGTCGTCGCCGTCGTTAAGATCGCGCCCGACAACAAATGGATGAAACTACCCAAAATCATTTGCGGGATCTATACGACCGTATTCCGTGGCACACCCGTTGCCTTACAGCTCTTCATCATGGTGTTTGCCGTATTTGCGATCCCCGGCTTCAAACCTTACGCCGCGATCATTACCTTCGGCATAAATTCCGGCGCATACGTCTCCGAAAGCATTCGCGCAGGTATCACGTCAGTCGATCAAGGACAAATGGAAGCAGGCAGAGCTTTGGGCTTGAATTGGTTGCAGACGATGATTCGCATCATTCTGCCGCAGGCGATCAAAAACATCATCCCCGCAATCGGCAACGAAATGATCGCTCTTTTAAAAGAAACTTCCATCATCGGCTGGGTCGGTTCCACGCCCGGCAGTCTTACGTTCGACCTCAACGCCGCCGCAGGCACTATCTACCGCAGCGTACCTAACTACCTCGCCAGCGGTCTCCTCGTCGGTTGTTGCTATCTCGTCGTGGTATATCTCATGGTATTCGCGATCAAATATATTGAAAAGAGGTTGAAGAGAAATGAACGCTAATACAAACGAAACAAAATTATTGCTGTCCGTTAAAAATCTGCATAAAAAATTCGGCGAATTGGAAGTCCTGAAAGGCGTCAACGTCGAGATCAACAAAGGCGACGTCGTCGCCGTGATCGGACCTTCAGGCTGTGGAAAATCCACCTTTTTACGCTGTTTAAATCTTTTGGAAACGCCCACCGCAGGCGAAATTTTACTCGACGGCGAATACGTTTTTAAAAACGAACGCGTATATTTGAAAAGACAGCTCAACGCGTTAAAGAAAGACAAAACCGCGAATACGGAAGAATATCTTACTTTGGAAACGGAATATCAAGCATTGCGCGAAAAAGAAAAAGCGATCGAAAAGGTCGTCGCAAAAAAGATCAATCTGCACAGACAGAAGATCGGCATGGTATTTCAGCAATTCAACCTGTTTCCCAATCTGACGGTTTTGAAAAACATCACGCTGGCGCCGATGAAGCTGAAAAAAATGCCCGAAGCGGAAGCGAACGCGCAAGCGATGGCGTTATTGAAAAAAGTAGGGCTTGAAGACAAGGCGAACGTCTATCCCGCAACCCTGTCGGGCGGGCAGAAGCAACGTATCGCGATCGTACGCGCCTTAGCGATGAATCCCGACGTGATGTTGTTTGACGAACCGACCAGCGCGCTGGATCCTGAAATGGTCGGCGAAGTGCTGAAAGTAATGACCGAGCTGGCGCAGGAAGGCATGACCATGGTCGTGGTCACGCACGAAATGGGCTTTGCGAAAGAAGTCGCAAACCGAGTCATTTTTATGAGCGATGGCGTGATCAAGGAAGAGAACACCCCAAAAGAATTTTTCGAAACACCCAAAGACGAACGTCTGAAAGACTTCCTTTCCAAGGTACTTTAACCAACGTACCGCCAGCGTTCCACCGGACCGTGTCGGAAATCAAGGAACTCAGTTTCTTGTCAGAATCCAAAGGCGGAAGCCTTTGGCGTGGTATGGAGCGGAGCCCCATAAACACTCCCTCCAATCAAGCAAAGCTTTGCTTGTTTCCCTTCGCGGGGCGAACTCCCCCCCCCACAAGGGACTTGTTTGCTTCCATCCCGATCTTTGTACACCGCTTTCAACAAAGCGGTGTATTTTTTACGAATTTCCCTTTCGCTGACAGCTCCAAAAAGATAGAAAACAATCGCCACAACGCCTCCAAGATCATTTCCTCCAAACGTTTACGCATACATGGTACCTCCATTTCCTACTTTACCTATATATTGCAACATATCGCGAACGCAAAGTCAACGTTTTAAAGTTGTTCCGAATACTCCCCCGAAAGAGCCTCCTCTCTTCTCCGATCCTATTCGCCCGAAAACGCCGTTTAAAAAAAATTTTCCAAATTTTGAAAAAAAGTTGGCAGTCCCCTCTTGTAATTTTCAAAATCCGTGGTAAACTAATAGCACGCTAAAAAAGAAAAGGAGGACAAACGGATATGGAAAAGAACAAATACATAGACAATCGCCTTGCGGAAGAACTGGATCTCATCGTCCTCACAAATAATACGCACAGGGCGGAAGGCTTGCCGAGCGGCAGTTTAGGCGCGCTCACCTATTCTTATACCGGCCGCGGCAGACCCATGTACGCGGAATTTCTCACCGATGACGGAACCCGTTTCGAGCTGGCCCTGCGCCTACGCGATTTTCGGGTGTTGAACGAGAACAGCGCGCGGGATCTGACGCGGATCGCCGAATATACCCGCCGTCTGCGCCGCGCCCACCCCGATCGAGGCGCATGAAAAAAAGCCGTTTCCCGTCGGATACGGCTTTTGTTATACTCTTTAAACGCTTCGTTCGTCAATCGACTTATTTGTTGTTTTTTGCCGCGTCGATACGCTGTTGCGCCGCCGCGGTGCGCGCTTTCGCTTCCGCGATCTGTTCGTCGCGCTCCTTCTGCGTCATCGCCTGACGCTGCGCGGGCGTCATTTTCGCTTCTTCCCACTGCGCTTTCGATTCCGCTTTCACCGCTTCGAAATTCGCTTTGTCTACTTCGTGTTGCGCCTTCGCGCTGTCCTTCATGTCCTGAAATGCCTTTTTGAAAAAGTTTGCCATAATTGTTTTTTCCTTTATTATATTTTTATTGTTATACAGAACTTATTCGTGCAGGATCTCGTTGCTGAGTTCGAGGATCCGACGGCCGTATTTTTTCTTACCCTTTTTCACCATTGCTTTATAGATGAAATAGTTTACGGTGACCATTGCGATACCGACAGCACCGATGACGATACCGAGGGGCATCATATTGCCGATGACCTTCATCGCAAGGCACATACCCGCGCCGAGCACCAACGAGCCGACCGTGCCGAAGCTGTACGCAAATATCTCCGCGGGGCGTTTTACCTTTCTGTCCAGCTCGACAAGCTCGCCGAGCTTGTTCGGTTTTTTCTCCGTGTATTCTTCGCGGATCGCCGCCGCGATTTTCGATTCGTTTTTATACATAGCGTTATACATTTCACGTTTCCTCCGTGTTCTTGATTTTGTATTTGTATTATACACGGAAGTTATTTAAAAAATATCAAAATCGCGTTAGACTTTTGAAAACGTTTTGTAAAAAAATTGTAAGCACAAGCGTTCCGCTTGACCTTGTCTTTTCTATCTTTCTTAGACGAAAAAAAATTGCCGAGTTCTTCCCCGGCTTCGATTGCTTTTACTACTTTTATTTTTTTCCCTTGACTGATAACTACTGCAAACGCATCTTTGTTATCATTATTGGTCGCGATATTATTGTGACCGTTCCGCTATTTATAATAACTCCTTCCACAGGGGAATTAAGCGAGTTCAACAAACCGTATTTAACCGTGTTTTTCACTGATCTCGCCGCCATTCATATAAACGACAGAACCAGAATAAACTTTAAAGATACCATGATTGTTATTGTTATAAGAAGCGTTATTTGAAATCACTGCTCCGTCTTCAATATATAAACGTCATTCGATAACTGCACCTTTATCAAGCGTCAACGAGCTTCCTGCGCCAAGGTTGAGCAAAAGTGCTGTACGAAGAGCGTCCGTGTCTACATGATGCTTCCGTCGGCATCGAAAGAATATTCGCTATTCGCGTCCATATTCACGCCGTTCAACGCAAGCGCGGTATCGCGCAGTATTTTGCAGGCAGAAATCAACCGAGCGTCGAAACAAAGCCTAAATAAAAAGAAAAATATCATTCGGTCACCGCCCCGTTTTTGCTTGCCAAAACAGGGCGGATATGGTACAATATGTAAGATAAAAATCATCTTAGAAACGGGAGGAAGAACACTATGAAATTCGTTTGCGACGGAACGGTGCTTTCGGATGCGGCGCTTACGGTCAGCAAGGCTTGCGCAGTCAAGACGATCACACCCATTCTCGAATGCATCAAGCTACAAGCAAAAAACGACGGGCTCACGTTAAAAGCCTACGACGGGGAAATTTCCATTGAAAAGAAGATCAAGGCAGAGATCCTCGAGGAGGGAGAAATTTGCGTCAACGGCAAATGCTTTGCCGATTTTGTCGGCAAGATTGCGTCCTTCGAGGTCGTTATCTCTTCCGACGAACGGGGCATCCTGATCAGCTACGGCGACAGTGAATCGTATATGCAAGCGCTCCCCGCCTCCGATTTTCCGCAGTTTTCGTCCAGCGTGGAGGAGGATCGCTATTTCCAAACCAAAGAATCCGAGCTGAAGAATCTCATCTCCAAAGTCGTGTTCTGTTGTGCAACGGACGACAGCCGCCCCATTCTCAAAGGCGCACTGTTGGAAACGCAGGCGGGCAAGCTGACGGCGACGGCGCTCGACGGGTTCAGAATGGCTTGTTCGTATTGCGACGCGGCAGTCGGCGCGGGTGAAATGAAGATCGTATGCCCCGCGCGTACGTTGACGGAGATCTCGCGTATGCTTGACGGCGACGACGATCTGAAAATCTATGCAAGCAAAAATCTCTTATCCGTAGAGGTACAGGATACGGTGATCACGTCCCGCTTGTATTCGGGCGAGTTCGTGCGTAAAGAAAACATCTACCCTGTCGAATTTACAACGGTGGCGACGGTGAGACGCAGCGAGCTGATCGACAGCGTAGAACGCGCGTCCGTTCTGATCCGCGGCGATAAGAACAACCTTATCATTTTCGATATCAAAAACGGGAAGATCATCATCAACGCAAATTCCGAAATGGGTAAAGTAGAAGAGACGGTCGTGGCGTCTCTTGACGGTAAAGAGTTAAAGATCGCGATGAACGCGAAGTATCTGCTTGACGCGTTGAAGGCGTTGGAGGAAGAAGAAGTGGCGCTGTCTTTCAACACGCCCGTTTCCCCGTTCACGCTGGAAAACGTATCGGACAAGCGGTGCCAATATCTGGTGTTGCCCGTGCGCACCAATCAACCTCAAGAATAAAAACGACGTATACGCGTCGCGCTGTTATTTTACAAACGACGTCTTTACAAACGACGTCGGAATCAAAAAAAACGAATTGCCGTAAAAACGCCGCCTCCCCACGAACAAAAATCAAAAAACGCATTAAAATCGCTTGACGGACTTCCGTCGTTTGCGATATAATAATTAGAGTTATCGTGGGAAAGAACGCGGTATACGACCAAAAAGATAAAAAACCAAAATCAGGAGAAAGATTATGAAAAGAACGTATCAACCCAAGAAAAGACAGAAGAGCAAAGTACACGGTTTCCGTAAGAGAATGGCGACCACCGCAGGCAGAAAGGTGCTGAAGAGACGTAGAGCAAAAGGCAGAAAGAGACTTACTCATTGATCTTTACAGTCAATAAACAGCTGAAATCGACAACGCGTTCCTTTCCTTTTTTATAAAGGAGAGGATTTGCCATTTTATAATAACGGACGAAATTTTACGTCAAACGTGGCGTAAAAACTTTCCGCGTAGAAACAATGAAGTATTTGAGAATAAAAAAACAAGCGGATTTTCAAAGGCTTTTTCAGAAAGGCAAACGCGCGTTTTCGGCGTCGGTGACGATGCTGTACAGGCCTTCGGACAAGATGCGAATGGGCATCTCCATCGGGAAAAAGCACGGCAAGGCGGTACAAAGGAACCGCATCAAACGTCTGCTTCGGGAAGCGTTTCGCGCCGCGCAAGACGAGATGAAAGGAACCTATTCGGTCATTCTCATTCCCAAAGTCTCGGACAAATACGCCTTTGAAACGTTTAAACGGCATTTGCAATGGATGATCGGAAAAGAGAAACTGTAAACGCGCGTTTCGGCGCGCTGGTCAGGGCTAACGTCGGGTATTTACGCAAGACGGTTTTTAAGCCGTATCTGAAAATGCTCTGTCTTTGGCTGATCCTCTTATATCAGAAATTTTTATCCCGACACGAATGTCGCTATCGACCGACCTGTTCGCAATACACCCTCGAAAGCATCAATAATCGCGGGGTGTTCCTCGGCATACTGTTGGGTAGTTGGCGCATTTTGCGTTGCAATCCCTGGTCGAAGGGCGGGTACGATCCGGCGACGGAGAAATGGCGTCTGCGTAAATGGCTTATGTAAAACGCCCCTTCCCCTCTCAAGTAAGCTTGCCCCTTTTTAAAAGACAAAGGGCAAGAATCGCGATTTACGACAACGAAGTTGCCAATTCATTGCAACGGAACGTTGGAAAATAAAATTTTTGGAAACAATTAAAATATGGAACTTATGAATTTGTTAAACGCTGCCGACGTAGGTATCGCGCTGTTCGGACAGACCTATGACGTAGCCCTCAACTGGTTGGGTGTTATCGTCAAATGGATACTTGGCATCGGTTCGATCGGCGTCGGCGTCATTTTATTTTCACTTATTCTGAAGGTCATCGTGCTTCCTTTCGACGTAGTTCAAAGAAAGTCGATGCGTAAACAGAACATCAAGATGAAAGAAAATCAGGCCAAGATGGAAAAGCTGCAAAAACAGTACGCCAACAACAAGGATCTGTACAATCAGAAAGTTGCGGAAATGTACAAGGAAAGCGGCATGAATATGTTCTCCTCCTGCTTGCCTATGATCCTTTCTCTTCTCATCTTCATCTTTGCGATCAACGCGTTTAACGCCTATTCGCAATATTCCAACATCGAAAATTACAATACGATGGTAGACGCGTACAACACGCAGATGTACTCGTATTGCGCTGAGCTCAGCCTTGACAACGTGACGGAAAACGGCGATAAGCTGGTGATCAAAGAGGACGGAAAGTATATCTATATTACCGTTGCGAAAGGCGAAGGATATACAGGTACGGACGAAGAACGTCTTGCCTATCTTCAAAACGCGGAAAAGAGTTATTTTATCGACGTAAACGCAGCGTATGCAAACGAGGAAATCAAATCGTTCGTAGACGCGGCGGTAAAAGCAAAGACGGACGAGCATAACGCGCAGGAAGACGCGGGAGAGATCACGGCGGAACAGATCAAGGCGTGGGAACAAGATGGAATAAAAGGCTATTTCATTTCCAAAGCGCAGGACGCGGTCGTAACGACGTATAACGAGGTCGTCGTGCACAACACCGAATTCCTTTGGATCAAAAATATTTGGGTGACGGACGCAAGTTATAAGCATCCCATACAGGAGTTTTCCGAGTTTAAGACGGGTATGGAGCGAGAAAGCTTCTACGTGAGCGGCGAAAAGCTGAAGCTGGACGAGGTGCGCGCGTATACGAACGTATATACCGAAGAAACGTATAATACGGTAACGGGCAAGCTGAACGAAGCGAAAAACGAAGCAAACGGTTATTTCGTACTCATCATTCTTTCCATCGGCACGATTCTGTTGCAACAATTCGTTTCAATGCGTTCGCAGAAGGAACAGCAGAAATATTCGACGGTAGACGGACAAGGTGCGTCGCAACAGAAGATGATGATGGTCATCATGACAGGTATGTTCGCCATTTTCTCTTTCATGTACAGTGCGGCGTTCTCGATCTACATGATCACCAGCAATATCTTCTCGCTCGTTTCCACTATCGTCATCAACAAGCTTGTAGATCTTTCCGAACAGAAAAAGGAAGCAGCTGCGGAACAGGAAAAATATAATAAACGTTTCCCCAATAAAGTAGTCGTCGATAAGACGGATAAACAGTCGGAAAAGAAAGAAAAGTCCAATAAAAAGGACAAAAAGTAATACGGTTTGAGGATATGATATTTCCTGCCGCCCGAAAAACACGCGGGCGGCAGGGTAAGGAGTTATAAAACATGAAATATACAGAATTTACGGGAAAGACGGTTGAGGAAGCCGTCGAGAAAGGCTTGAAAGAACTCGGGCTGACGAGAGAGGAAGCGGATGTCCGCGTCCTCGAGGAGGGAAAGAAGAAACTGTTCGGCTCGGTAAAAGCCCGCGTGGAAATCGCGGCTTTAAACGAGGAAATTTCGGACGAAACGCAGGCAAATGAAGCGACCGTCGAGGCGGAAGAAAACACGCCCGAAACGGCAGCTTGCGAGGGCGAAATGACGGACGGAGAAAGAACGGTCGTATTCCTTGAAGGATTGTTTGAGTTGTTGAATATCTCCGCTTGCACGGAGCTGGTTGCCGAGGGCGAGAAGGTAGAGATCAACGTAACGGCGGCAAACACGACGGCGATCATCGGTAAACGCGGCGCGATGCTGGACGCGATCCAGACTCTTGCAGGCGCGGTTGCGAATACGGGCAGAGAAGAATATAAGCGTGTGGTGGTCGATTGCGAAAACTATCGTGAAAACCGTGAAGTGACGCTGAACAAATTGGCGGAAAATCTTGCGCAGAAAGCTACTCGTCTTGGAAAAAAGATCAAATTGGAACCGATGAACCCGTACGAAAGACGGATCATTCACGCGGCTTTATCCGAAAGAGAAGGCGTAACGACGCAGAGCGAAGGGAAAGAACCCAACCGTTATATCGTGATCGTACCTGACAATCTCGAAGATCCCGAAGCGCCGGCGTTGCCCGCAAGAACGGAAAGACGCGGCGGACGTAACGACAGACGCGGTGGATATAACCGTGGCGGCAGACGGGACGGAACCCACGGTGGTCGTGGCGGTAGAGACGGCGGATATAACCGTGATAGAAGACAAAGCGGCGGTTACAATAAAAAACCTTACAACCGTGACAGGAAGCCTTCGGACGGCGGCAACACGGGCGGCACGACGCTGAAAAAATCCAACGATTTCTTTGGTATTTTCCTCGGTAACAGCAACAACGACAACGATAATAACGAATAATAAATAAAGACGGGCATATCAAACGATACGTCCGCCTTATTTTTTATAAAGCCTACACGGAAGCGACAGAAAATCAGAAAAAATCAGTCGTCCGTTCGGGTTTCATTCAAGATCTCTTCGGATAATTTCAAGATCTCCGCGCCGTATTTGCGCTTTCTATTCGTTAACGATAGTTTATACGCAGGATACGCCAACGCCAGCGGGAGCATACCCACTACCGCTACCATCGTCCCCCAGACGATCATCGACCATTCCAAGATCAGCGTCAGCCCCAGTCCGAAGATCAACGTACCGACGACGCCCAGCGACAAAGACAAAACCATCGGAAAACGTTTCACCTTTTCGTCCAATCTTTTCAGCTTCGTCAACTTATCTACGTTTTCCGACTCCGGCAAATACCGTTTGCGGATCGCCTCCGCCTCTTTACGTTCACGCTCTGTCGGCGCTACATAGGTATATTCGAATTTATTCTCCACGTGTCTCTTCTCCTTCTTTCGTTATTCTCTCTTTTCTCATCGCCTTGACTCCCCTTACGATCATCACGATCCCCAGCGTAACGGACACCGCGCTGACCGCGATCCCTGTGAGCGTATTGAATAGCGATATATTTACCTCATCCGTTTGGAAGGACGCCAAAAGCGCTGTCTGCAACGCCAAAATCGATACTGCCGCGTCGGTCAGATTGATGTTTCGCACCGCCTGTACCGTCAGATCGTGCTGCTTTTTCGCGCGGAACAAATTGATCACCGACATCGTGATCTTATAAAACGCATACGCCGCGTAGGCAAAGATCGTCCACCCCGCATACGAAAATCCCTGATCGTCAAAGATCATCTGCGCGATTGCCGAGGACAGCGCTATGTTCAAAAGCAAAAGTACAATACCGCAATTACGATAGATCTTTGCCCGTGAAAACGCTTCTGCGTGAGAACCTTTTTTTTCGCCCTTCTTTTCCCCTAACCGACGCTTATGATACAGCAATACACCGCCGCGGAACAAAGCAAGACAGACGTAATACGCCGCCAATGCCCCGTACCAAATCGAGCGATATGCGATACACATGCCTGCGTTGAACGCGCCGAACGCAATACTCATCGCAAACGACCCAATGGAAAAAATGATCGTCCGAAACCCAAAGTTGCGTAAAAGGGAATGGGTAAATTCGTATTTTTCCGCCCACAAAATAATCAACTTTTTAAGCCGCGGGATCATACGCGCGATAAGATATACGCTGTATGCAAGGGAGACTGCCGCCAACGCGAAAAGCGAATATGCCACGATCTCCAACGCGTTACCCGTATACTCCACCAACAGGATGAGCAACGCGCCGACAGCGCTGAGGACCGTCACACCATACGTCAACAGTTGTGCCCAAAGCGGTGGATTTTTTATCTTTTTTAAAAGCTTTTTCCACTTTTCTTTCATGATACGACCCCTTTCAATACAATGGTAAACGTACTACCTTTGCCCAATTCGCTCTCCACGGAGATCTCGCCGCCCAAAACGTCGATAACGCGCTTGACGAGCGCCAGCCCCAATCCGTTTCCCTCTTTCGCATGCGACGTGTCGCCCTGATAAAATTTATCGAATATCCGTTTGCCTGTTTCGGGGGCGATTCCACAGCCCGAATCGCTGACCGTAACGACTGCATTTCCATTGACGTTTTTCAACGTCAACGCAACCCTGCCCCCCGCGTCTGTGAATTTTATGGCATTGGAGAGGAGATTGTTCCATACGATTTCGAGATAACCGGCAACGGACAAAACGGAGATTTCGTCCAGATCGCAGTCCAGCTCTAATCCTTTTTTATCGATCAAGTCTTCCAGTCCGATCACAGCCTCCGCGAGGCTTTCGTCCAGCCGTATCCGCTCCTTTTCGGGTAATATCTTCCGATTTTCCAATTTGTTCAGCTTTAAGATATTGGCAACCAGATCCGCCAAACGCCCCGACGTATCCACCAGGACTTGTGCGTATTTTTTTCGCTCCTCGTCCGTAAGCCCGTCCTTTTGCAACAACATCGCATAATTCCGAATGATGGCAAGCGGAGTCTTTAACTCGTGCGAGACGTTGGAAACAAAATCCGTTTTCAACACCTCCGTTTTACTCAGTTCCGCAGCGAGCGTGTTAAGATTTTCCATTATGACGTCGAATTCGTCGTATTTGCCGTACCCATGTATGGGTTCAACGTAAACGGAGAAGTCGCCCGAGGTGATTTTTTCCGTTGCGGAAAGTATTTTTTCAACGGGTTTATCGACCATGATATGTCGTCTGACAAGATCGAGCAGAGTTGTCACAATGGACAAAAAAACGATAACGAGCAGCATGACCAGCGAGACGATTGCTCTATCGCCGCCGCTCTTTTCGTCTACGTATCCGTAAATGAGCATGGAAACGGTGACCATTGTCGCAATCGACAAAAAGAAAAGAAAGGCGCCGATCAGCGTAAAATCCCCTCTCCGCCGTTTCATTTGAGTACCGCCTTATAACCGAGTCCGTGCACGGTCACGATCTCGAAGCCGTCGCAAGCCGCCGTTTTTTCGCGCAGCTTCGCCATGTATACGTCTACCGTACGAGAAGTCGCAGACGAATCGTAATCCCAAAACTCCGACATCAACGCCGAGCGGGTAAAAGTCTTTTTGGGATAGGAAAGAAGCTTGTACAACAGATCGAATTCCCGTACGGTCAAAGTCAGCTCTTCACCGCGAAGGTATGCGGTATGTTCCTCGGCATTCATGGTAAAATCGCCGACGGTGAGCAATTTGTTCGCCTCAATACCCGCGCGACGCAGCAGCGCCGCGACCTTCATCATGAACACGTCCATATCGAAAGGCTTTTCCACGTAATCGTCCACCCCCAATTTGTACGCGAACAGTTTGGAAGGCTTATCATCCTTTGCGGACATGAACAGCACGGGGATCTTTTTATCCGTCATGCGGATATTTTCCGCCAGCGTAAATCCGTCCATTTTCGGCATCATGATATCGCTGATGACCATAGAGAAACTCCCTTCCTCAAACGCCGCCAACGCCTCCTCGCCGTCAAAGCACGCAGTGGTTTCGTACCCTTCAGCGCGAAGATAGGTACATACCAACCCGTTCATTGCCTTATCGTCTTCCGCCACCAGAATTTTCAACATACCCTTCTCCTCTCTTGCTTTATATATATTCTACTTTTTCACTATTTATAAAAGATTTAAAAATTGTTAAAATTTTGTAAATTATTTACCCGTCTTGCAGAAAACGCCCCGAAAACAGGGCGTTTTGCATCAAATTCCTTTATGTCTGTTGACGTAGCGATCGATATTCGCGTTCAGGACTTCAATCGCCTGTTCCGCCGTGTTCACGCCGTAAACTCTGTCCTCGGGAATATCGGGATAACGGTCGTCCGCGATACGTACGTTTGCGAGCTTCTCGCTCCAACCGCCCGAATTCTCAAACGCGATGATCAACCGATCGAGCGACCAGGCGAAAGCGTATTCACACAACGTGCCCGCACCGCCGCCTATACCGATAACGGCGTATGCGTTGGCGACCAACGCGTTGCGCATCATATCCAAGCCCGTGGGAATAACAATATCCGCGTATTCGTTAGCGGTTTCGCTATCGAAGGAAGGCACGATCGCAATGGTGTCGCCCTCATGATAATGTTCCGAAGCGCGGGCGCCAGCCATGACCGCTTCCATGACTCCATGCAAACCGCCCGACTGCACGCGATAGCCGTTGTCGACGAGCGCCTTACCCATTTCAAAGGCGAGACGGTAACGAATCCCGTCCTTTTCGATCGTATGGTTTCCTATAACGGAAATTATCCGTCTTCTGCCTGTATTTTTTTCCATTTGCGTTTCCCTCCTTCCGTCGGGCAGGACCGCCCGAACGCGCGCTTGACGTTTTCTTTATTTATAGGATATGTTGTTTTTTCAAAAATTGCGCTAAAACGCCGAAGATCAACGAATGAAATTCGTCATGATCTTGCGTTCGCGGACGGGCTCGAGCCCCGCTTCCTTGCCCATTTGAATACATTTGAGCAACCACGCCATATTATTGCCCAGCACGCGCATCGTCTGTAATCCTTCTTCGTCCTGCGCCGCTTCCTCCGCCGTGTTGCCGTGGATCTCGTTCCAATAATTCGAGCCGACGATCTGCATATTATTGATCGTAAAATATTTATTGATCACGTCAAAAGTCGTGCTTGCGCCTGCGCGTCTACAACTGACCACCGCCGCCGCGGGCTTATACGCCAGATGCTTGCCGCCGCTGTAAAACACTCTGTCCATAAAGCTGACCAATGCGCCTGCTGCCGAAGCGTAATATACGGGCGAACCGAATACGTAGCCGTCAAACTGCGCCGCCTTTTCCACGAACTCGTTCACGCCGTCGTCGAGGACGCATTTTTTCGTCTTTTTACAAGCCCAACAGCCCATACAGCCTGCGACCTGATTTTTTCCGATCCAATAGATCTCCGTTTCCACGCCGTTGGCGTTGAGCGCCTTCGCCACCTCCGCAAGCGCCGTGTACGTACAACCGTGTTCGTGACCGCTTCCGTTTACCAACAATACTTTCATTTTCTTTCTCCTTTCGATTTTTTCTTATTTTCGGATATTATCTACTTATCTACGTCCGCCGGGACCGCCGCCGCGAGGGCCACCGCCACGTGGGCCGCCGCCCATTGGGCCGCGAGGTCCGCCGCCGTGAGGGCCCATAGGCGGACGCATCGGGTGCCCGGGCCGTCTGTGCATAAGCCCCGGTCGAAAACAGGGACGAGGTCTGCCAAGGATCATATGCGGACTCATGAACGGTCGCCTGCAATAGGGATCGTAAAAATATCTGCCGTTATAATAGTAGAGTTGCCGCGTGAGTCCACCGATGAGGCTGACCGCTACCAGGGTTCCGAGGATCGCGCCTACATCCGAAGCCGATGCGTTTCCTGTGCCGTTGTTATTCGTATAAGTATTATTATTGCTTGCGGCGCCGCTCAGGCTCGTTCCGCATTCCGTACAAAAGCGGTCGCCGGCGTTTACCTGTTTGCCGCAATTCGGACAAAAGTTTGCCATGTAAATTTCTCCTTTCTTTATCTGCGTAATTTGATAGCAAATCTCTTTTCCAGCCAAGAGATATCCGTTACCCAGCCTTCGACCTTATTGCGACGGCGGTATTCCTCGTTTGCTTCGCCGAGCGCCTCGTGATATTCCATCTGCGAACAGCCGTTGACAAGCATGAAATGCTCCATCACGTCCGCACCACGACCGACCAGATATGCTCGGCTGATGTGTTTGACTTCGTGACACTCGTGACAAAGCGCGACGACCGTTTCCAGCTTTTGCAACGCGTTTTCGTCGTCATAGCTCCATTTTTCGTGCGCCTCCAGCCTTGCCGCTTTGCCACAGATCATGCACCGCCCTTTCGCGCGGGCGTACGCGTCGCGGCGTACCCTGTCCCAATCCTCGGGTTTCAATTCGCTACGAAGATTTTTTAGCCAACACTCCTCGGGCACCATTTCAAACGTCAATTTATATTTTTTCATACGCTTCTTCATTCTTTCAGCATACCCAAACACTGTCGGAACGCAGTGGGCAACGACACCGTTTCAACGATTTCCTCCAGCGTGTACGCGTCAAACGGCGCAACTTCCGTTTCGATCAATATACAAGTCATATCCCAACGTATATGCGTGAAAATATGCGTGTATTTTTTACGATTTTTTTCCGTGAACGCAGACATGCCCCACTCGTTTAATACGTTTTCGGGAGTTTCCTCTGCTGTAACGACGTGAGAGGGAAACTCGTTCATGCCCCGCAAAACGCCCTCTTCGCGACGGCGAATACAGTATCCCTGCGGCGTTTGTATCAAAAATACGTACACCTCTTCCTTGCGTTTTTCCTTCTTTTCGGGCAACACGGGGTATTGGCTCTGCGTTTCGTGCCTATACGCTTCGCATGACCCGTTTAGAGGACATATCTCGCATTGCGGCGACTGCGGCTTGCAGATCAGCGCGCCCAGCTCGAACAAGCTTTGCGTGAACTGCGAACACATTTCTCCCTCGCGCGGATAAACGGCGGACAGCTCCGCTTCCAGACGTTTGCGATAAGTCGGATCGGAAATGACCGTCCCGTCCTCTCTGAGCCTCGAGATCACGCGAAAAACGTTCCCATCTACCGCCGCAACGGGAAGCCCGAAAGCGATCGAAGCGATCGCTCCCGCCGTATAACTTCCGATTCCCGGCAACCCTTTCAATTCTTCTATGCTATGCGGAAACTCTCCGCCGTATACGCCGACAAGCAGCTTCGCCGCCTTTTGCAGGTTTCGGGCGCGACTGTAATAGCCCAGCCCCTCCCAAAGTTTCAGCAATTTTTCTTCTTCGCATTCGGCAAGCGCTTCCACCGTCGGTAACGCCTGCATAAAACGGAGATAATACTCCTTCACCGCTTCCACGCGGGTCTGTTGCAACATGATCTCAGAGACCCAAACCCGATACGGAGTCGGATCCTCCCGCCACGGCAGCTCGCGTTTGTTCGCTCGATACCACGAAAGGAGGGGGGCCGGTATGCGTTGAAGTATATTTTTTTTATCTTTTTGCATCGATCAGTCCTTCGGGCCCGATTTATTGAGATACTCGATCGTCTGCCCGATCTCGGGCGAATCGGGAATACGGACGGAAATAGATTCGGAAAGCGTCGCCGAATCGTTTACGTACGAGACGTCCGCCTTTCCGTCCTCCCGTACGTTCACCAGACAGTTCCCTACGCCGATAAAAACGCCCGGCAGGCCGCTGTAAATACTCTTTTGCAGATCCACGCCGCCGATCACGTCTACGTCCATACGACGGGCGATAAGATCGAAGAAGCTGCGGTATTCTTCGAACTCCCCGTCCGCATTGCAATCGGGCAACTCCTCCAGCCCGTCGAGCACGAGGAAAAGCTTCGGATAACCGCGTCCGACACTGCGCATCTGCAACAATTCTTTAAGTGTTTTTCTGGCGTTTTCCAGATCCTGCTTTTCGCGAACGTACGGCACGGTGACGTCCATATATCTGAACTGCAACAGCTCCCCGTATTCTCTGCGCGGAGAAAGGACCAAAAAACACGCCTCATATTTGTCGTACAGACACGCCAACGAAAGAATGAGACGACGGATATATTCGCTGCGCGCTTCCCCCGTTACGCAGGTGAACCGATACGCCAACAAACGTTGCGTCTTTCTCGCAAGCGTAACGTTTCCGGCAAGATCCTGTCCTAAGGGAAGTCCCTCCCTCAGCTTGTCAAACTCCTCGTCTTTTGATTGGAATATTGACGAAATAAATTCATCTGTCTGCATAACCACGCCTCCTTGCCCGTTCTTCTACCTTTAGTATACTACGAAATCTGCAAAATGTCAAGTGTATCCGATCGTAAAAGAGAAAAGACGCGTCTTAGCAAGCCAAGACGCATCCTTCCACAAAAAAACATAAAAGAGAAGTTTTGGGTGATCTGATTTATTCTCCCGGAAAGGGAATTACTGATAATCGGTAAAGTACGCGTCCTGATCGTAAACGATAGTGACTGCCGTTTCGCTGCCATCGCGGATCACGTTAAGCACCAACGAGTCCCCTTTTCGCACTTTAAGAAGCAGATCATTAAGCTGATAGCGACGGGTAAGCGAGATCTTTTCCCCGTGCAACTCGATCGATTTGATCACGTCGCCGTACTTGAGCTTATTATAGGCCGCCGAACCCTGCTTCGATTCTTTCGAAACGGTGAATTCCTCTATGATAACAAGATTGCCGCTTTCGTCGAACTCCGTTCTCGACGCCGTGGTCTGCGCTTCGATACCCAGCATCGCGCGTTTCACCACGCCGCCGTTATCCAAAGCGTTGTCTATCAGATTTTTGACCTGCGTGATAGGCAAAGCGTAGCCCATATTGTCCACTTCTTCTTCAACGCTCTTGGCGTTGGTGATGCCGATCAGTTCCCCTTTCGCGTTGAACAGCGCACCACCGGAATTGCCGTGATTGATCGCCGCATCCGTACGCATGACTCGATATTGCACTTGACGCGCTTCACCGTCCGTCGATTCCATCACGATATATTCCGAATCCACGGAAATGACGCCGCTTGTCACGGCAATACCCGCGCCGCTGGGGTTACCGATAGCAAACACCTTTTCGCCGATCTTCACCTCTTCCGAATCGCCGAGCTTTGCTTCAGTTGAATTTTTCAACTCTTCGACCGCACCTTCGACCTTGATGACCGCTATATCGTAATCCATCGCGCCGCCAACGTACGTCGCCCGAATACCGTCGCCACCCTCGTTTTTACCTGTCGTGGAAGAGAACATATTCAGCGCGCCGTAGGTATACAGCCAAATAGAATCGGAAATATTCGTTTCGGTGTCGCTGTCCGCGTCGTAGATCACGTGGTAATTGGTGACGATGAGCGCATTGCCCGCTTCCTTATTGAGGTCGATGATCACGCCACTGCCCGCCGAGCTGTAATATTGTTTTTTCTCCTCGGTGTTGAAATACGGGAAGCCGTTGCTGACCCACGTCGTCTTTGAGAATCCGCAATAGATGCTGACCACGGACATTACGTTCTCGGCGATCTGTGCCGTGTCGTTGTCCTCCTTCGCCTCCACATCGAGATATTCTTTCAAAAACTCAAGGAACGTACCCTTGTAGCCGTTCTCTTTCGCCACCTCGTAAATATCGCCGATATCGAGCTCGGGCGCGTCGTTGCCGTCTGCGCCTTTCAAACTGGCAAGCCATTCTTCCTCCGTGCCGGTAAAACCGTTCTTTACCGCGATATCGTATGCATTTACGACTTCTTTTTGTCCGAAATCGCAAGCGGCAAAAGCCACAAAGGCTGTCATTGCACAAGCTACTGCGAGGATATTTTTCAAAATTTTTTTCTTTTTCATAAACTTTAATCCTTTTTCAAATGCCACGAACGTATTTTTTTTCGTCTTTTCGTAACGCATTGATATTTATCGCCGTTTACAGCGTTTATTATACGACCTTTCTTTGTTTATTCTTTTAAGGTTTTTTGAAAACTGTGTGATATTTGTCAATACTTTTTCTCAAAGTCCTTCCAGATCGTCCAAAGTCAGCTCGAACGAAGGAATAAAATGCTCGAAAAAATATTCCAATTCCAGCATATTTCTGCCGCGCAGATCTTCTTCAATGCTCTTTTTTGCCTTTGCAAATTCGCCGTTTCCCGAGCGCAGCTCCTCCAAGCATTTGATATACGCCGCTAAACGGTCTGCCGCCTTGACCAGACGGTATTCCACGCTGTCTTCATCCGCCATGACGTAGGGCGCGATCTCGCTACGCAGTTCTTGCGGTAACGTGCTTACGATCTTTTCACACGCGTTCTTTTCCAATTCTTTATACGCGCCGTGGATATCGTGGTTGTAATATTTGATGGGCGTGGGCAAGTCCCCCGTCATCACTTCGCCGATCTCGTGATACATCGCGTACAACAACGTCTTCAAAACATCCGCATTGCCGCCGAACACCTCGTTGTGGATACTGACGAGCGCGTGTGCCAGCATCGATACGCTTTGAGAATGTTCCATGATGTTCTCTTCCCGAGTTGAACGCATCAGCTGCCAGCGTTTGATATATTTCATTCTGTCCATATACGCGTAAAAATCGTAACGCATAAATTTTATCCTCTCTTGTTTACTCTATTTGTTTTAAAAATTTTCTATTTTTTGCCCTCAAATCGTTGACAAACAGCGTTTTATATTTTATAATAGTTCTACAAAAATTTTATAACGTATCCGTCGTGGGTGCCTTACAAAGGCTGAGATTATACCATTTGAATCGGCAGGGTAATACCTGAGCGAGAGATCGATAAACGTTTTCATTCGTTTGAAAAACGTGTTTTTTGCGTTTTTCTTTTCGACCGAAAAACACCTTGCGCCTGTCGACCGATCCTTTCGGGTCGTTTACAGACGCTGTTTTTTTAGAAAGCGCGTGCGGCGGAACAAGGAGGTTTTTATGTTTCTTTATTCCCTGTTAGAGGTCAGCGAACAGACGACCAACGTCATCAAATGGATCTCTGTCGGCACCGTTGCATTGTTGCTCGGTATCATCGCGCGCATCGGATCGTTAAGCAAACGGAAATTCGACGCGAAACGCGTCGCGTTTGCGGGCGTTTGCGTGGCGATGTCTTTTACACTCGCCGTTATCAAGATCAGCCCCGTACAATACGGCGGATCGATCACGCTCGCGTCCTTCGTTCCCATCCTTATCTACGCCTATATCTACGGCCCTACGGAAGGCTTTATGATCGGGCTCATTCACGGACTGCTTAATTTCATCGAAGATCCGTATATCCTCACACCGGCGACCTTCGTTCTCGATTATCTGCTTGCGTTCGCCAGCGTCGGATTGATGGGATTTTTCGGAAAAATGCAACGAAAGGAAAAGGGCGTATTGCCGATCGTACTCGGCTGTATTTGTGTGTTCGTCGCAAGATTTTGCTTTCACCTTACCTCTGGCGCGATCTTCTTTTTACAGGACGCCGTTTGGGTGTCCTTCCCCGATTGGGCAATGGGCAACGCCTTTGTTTATTCCTTCATCTATCAATGCGTTTATATCCCCGCCGATGCACTCATCGCAACCCTGGTATTGCTGTTTTTGACAAAATACGGTGTTCTCGATCGCTTATCGAAAATGATAAGACCAAAGTCCGTCGCCACGAAACAAGCGGAAAATAAGCAATAATAAATTTATTCTCCCGAAAATGTTTCGGGAGATTTTTTCTGCTTAAAATACCGCGATCTGATCGAACTTTTCCTTATTTACGATCAGCTTACCCGCTTCCAGATCTACCTTGACGATCACGCCGTTTACAACGGGGAAAAGAATATTTTTACCGTCTTTTTCCAACGTGTAAACGTCGCTTGAAAGACTGGTCACATCCTTGACCGTACCCAAAAACTCGCCTTCCTCCGTTTCGCAAGAAAGCCCGATGATGTCTACGATATAATATTGCCCCTCTTCCAACTCGGGCGCGTCCTCACGCTCGCCTTCCAGCTTTTTGCCGCGAAGCAACTCCGCCGCATTGCGATCGGGAACCCCGCGCAAGCCTATATACGCCGCCCCGTCGGGGCCGACGCGGAAAGACAGAATCTTATACGGCTTTTCATCAATATATACCGTTCCAAACTCTTTCACATCCTCGGGAAAGTCGGTAAACGTTTTTACCTTCAGCTCACCTCTGATCCCCTGCGGTTTTAACACCTCGCCTATCACCAAACGATCCATTTTTTGCTCCTCTTTTATACGTTTATCGGGCAGGCAAACAGGCATAAAACATTGCTCATCTCATACCTGCCTCCTCTGTTTTGTTTCAAATGTTAAAAAAAGGCTTCGATAAAAAGCCTTTTTTCTTTTTACAATTTGCTTCGTCGCGCCGTTAATTATTCAGCATCGACGATTTCGTTGTCGCTGTCGACCAGCTCGCCGCCGCGTTCACGGATCTCGATCACGTATTTTTTACTGCTCGCGGGAGTAGCCGCGCGAACGATGGTA
>JBGVRF010000044.1:0-11127 GCA_045128175.1 Candidatus Scatosoma sp. | reverse complement strand
TTCTTAGGGCTTGTTTTCGTGGGCTCTGCCCACACCCGCAAGGAACTGAGTTCCTTGACTTCCAACATGGTCCAGCAGTACGCTGGTCCCTTGATTTCCCGACTGAAGTCAAGAGGCATTGCCTCTTGTGGGGTGCAGGGGCAACGCCCCGCATATCGTACTTTCTTAAGCAAGCTCTGCTTGCGCTGATACGCCTTCGGCGTTGACGGCTTCGCCGTGATATGCGCAAAACTACGTTTTGCTTTCTTAGGGCTTGTTTTCGTGGGCTCTGCCCACACCCGCAAGGAACTGAGTTCCTTGACTTCCAACATGGTCCAGCGATACGCCGGCAATTCACCATTTTAAAATTCCAACCGCCCCGCAGACGGTTGGAACTTTTTACACAAGTTTTCACATAATGATCTTGACGTATCTGTCCACGCCGTTAAAATCCTTCACGATCATCGAATACGCATTGCCCTTGAACAGCTTCACGACCTCCGCCGCCTCGCCTTCACCGACCTCCATGATCAGCGTTCCGCTACGATTGAGATATTTCGACGCCTCGATCGCGATCCGACGGTAACATTCCAACCCGTCCGCACCGCCGTCCAGCGCCAACATCGGCTCGTGATCCTTCACTTCGCGTTGCAATTTCCCGATCTCCGCCGTGGGAATGTACGGGGGATTGGTAACGATAATATCGAACCGCCCGCGGATCCGCGAGAACAGATCGGATTGTATGAACAGGATCTCCGCGTCGTTCGCCTGCGCATTCTCTTTCGCAAGCTCCAACGCTTCTTCGCTGACGTCCGTTGCCGTCACTTTCACTTTACAACCGCGCTTTTCCAGCTCTTTGCTTACGGCAATCGCGATCGCGCCGCTACCCGTGCAAAGGTCGAGAATACTGTTCCCCTCCTCCGCCGCGTTGACGACCATCATCGCCATCTCTTCCGTTTCCGGGCGGGGAATCAACACTCTTTCGTCTACCTTGATCTTATAGCCGCAGAAATCGGTATCTCCAATAATATACCAAAGCGGTCTGCCCATCAAACGTTCGTCCGCGATACGAATAATCTCTTTCGCATGCGAAGCCTTGAGGATGCGCTCCCCGCTCGCTACCGAGCTCTTGGGCACCCCCAGCGACAACGCAAATATCCACTCCGCCTCTTCCTCGTCGATGCCGTTATCCGCAAAACGCTTTTTCGTGTTTTTCAGCAATACACTCATCCTACCCGGCGTCGCGAATACTTTTTCGGGGATCGTCGGGTCTTCGTCCATCTTCAACACCGTTGTAAACGCCGCGATGGCACATTCGATCATCTGATCCTCCGGCTCGCGCGTGGTCAGACGTTGCAACAAAAGCCCGGGAAATTTGAAAATGAGGAAAAACTTACTTCTGGTCTTGGACAGCAAACGCAGGACCTCGTACGATACGCCTGCGACCACCGGCAACAGCAGGATCTTGAACAAGAAACGAATGATACCGTTCAGTTGGTCGTTATCCGTATACAGCCATTGTACGACCGCTACGTTCACTAGCGAAAACACGAGGATACTGACGACCATAACGATGAACAGAAAGGTTGTGCCGCAACGATCGTGCACACGCGAACAGCCGCGTACGTTTTCCACGGTCAGCTCTTTCCCCTCTTCAAAACACGTGATCGTCTTGTGCTCGGCGCCGTGACACATAAACACCCGCCGAAGGGAAGGTATCAGCGATATCAAGAGGATATATGCAATAAAAATGACGATACGGATCCCACCTTCGATAAGGTTGAACCAAAACCCTTCCCAACCCGTCGCCGTCTTGCTGAACGGCAAAAAGCTTGTTAAAAATTGTGGCAGAGCGATAAAAATGAGTAACGCCAGCCCAACGCCAAGGATAACGGAAACGGTATTGACAACGCCGCTAAGGTCTACCTTACCTTCTTCCTCCAGCCATTTCTCCGCTTTCGTGGGCTGTTCGCTGTCCTCTTCCGCCATCGCGACGTCCGCACTACGCATCAACACTCTGTTACCATCGATGAGCGAAATGATAAAATTCACCACCCCGCGCACAAAGGGAAGCTTTAAAAATTTATTACGTTTTTCGGACGGTTTAAGCCGTTCGGATTCGATCTGAATCGAACCGTCGGAATCGCGGACTGCCGTTGCCATTGCGAGTTTTCCCCGCATCATAACCCCTTCCATGACCGCCTGACCGCCGATATAGGTACAGGTTTTCGATTTTTTCTGTTTCATAGTTTTCCCTCAAGGATTTGTAAAAAAGAAGGCTTTAAGATGCATGATCTTAAAGCCCGATCGGTTTCCACCATTACATACCGTAGCGCTTTTTGAACTTATCGATACGTCCACCGGTATCAACCAACTTCTGCTTGCCCGTGAAGAAAGGATGGCAATTGCTGCAAATATCCACTTTCAAAACTTCACAGTCTTTCGTCGTACCGGTTTTGAAAGAAGCTCCACAAGCGCAAGTCACAGTTACTTCGTGATATTTGGGATGTATATCAGCCTTCATAATTTCACCTCGCTGTTCTTTTTTGTCATGCTTCACAATTATACCGCTTTTTTTTATCCCCGTCAACTGTTTTTGCCTCGAATTTATAAAAAATACTTGCAAATTTAATGAAAATGCGATATACTTATCTTATTGAGGCGGTCATGGGTATTTTTTCCGACCTGTTTCCGCGACAAAATTCAAGGACGGACTTTTATGAAAGTTTGGCAACTGGCTTATCCACACAACTTACAACACGTCACCGCTCCCGATCTGAAGATTACGGAAAACACCGTTAAGGTCAAAGTCACCAAAGCAATGCTTACCGAATCGGACGTAGCGGTATATTCGGGCGCGATCAAGGTCAAAGCCCCCTTCATTCCCGGCAGATTCGCCATCGGTCAGGTCACCGAGGTCTTTAACTCGGAGGATACTTTTATCCAAAAAGGCGAACGCGTCTATCTTTCCGGGGTGACGGAGGACGAATGTGCCCCCGACGGACTGCGTATCGCAGGCGAAACAGCGGACGGCTTCTACCGCGATTTTGTTCTTGCGGGCGTCGACGACGTATATCCTTTGCCCGCATCCGTCACCGACGAAGCGGCGTTCCTCATCGACGCAATCGCTTTGGCGGAGCACGTCGTGGACGAAATGCACGTCGACGTGGGACAGCACGTGCTTGTCCTCGGCGGTGGGCTGTATGGCAATATACTCTGCCAGATACTTATTTATCATCGCGCCGTGCCTATCCTTGCGGACAACAACGCGGAGCGGCTTTCGCGGGCAAAAAAGAGCGGTATTTACTACACCTTTCCAAATGATGAAACGTTACGGGAAAACGTATTGAAGGTGACGGGCGGCAAACTTGCCGACGGCGCGGTATATCTTGCGTTTGCAAACCGTTGCGAGCCTTCCGTACTCTTCCCCCTCGTCAAGCGGGACGCGTACGTGTCCTTCTGCTCGCTGACGGGCAAGAGCCTGCACGTCAACCTCGAATACGCAATGAAAAACAACGTGACCATCAAAGGGATCACGGAAAACCGTGAATTCGTTTCCACCGCCATCAACCTTTTGGCAAACAAAGCCGTCACGTTTAACGAATTTCCTATCAAGAGCTATCGCGAGGAAGAATTGCCCGCTTTGATGGAGAAGTATTCCGAGTTGTCCGGCAGCGGCGTAAATTTACCCGAACAGATCGATATCGTGAAATTTATTTTTTGATATGGAATGGTATGTCTACGTAGTCATCGCTTTGCTTGCGCTCGGCTTGGAAGCGGTGATTTGGAAGCTTGCCGATTGGATTCAGGCGCGAAAAAACAAGCCCGACCTTCCGCCGAGTCTACCCCCTCTTTCAAAAGAAGAAAAAATCTCCTTATTGAAATATGGGGGACTGGACGATTGTAAGGACATCGAACGGTTATTTTTCGGCAAAAACGAAACGCAACGTATTCTTTTTCTAAAACACAAAGACCATTTCACAGTGCAAACGGAAGCATTGGAACTTTTTGACGACGAAGAAGTCTTTTACGCGACGGATTACGGCGTTTGGGTGGACACGACGGAGTTCGCATACGTCTATGACAGCCTCGAAACCGCCTTAAAAGAATGGAAAAACGAGTTACAGCTTTACCGCGAAGAAACGCCTCCCCGCTCGGACGCATAGCTCCCTTTCGGACTCGCCGATAAAAAATTTTTATTTTATTTATTTCAGGAGTATATAATGAAGATCATCATTGCATCGGATATACACGGCTCAGCGTATTGGTGCGAACAGCTCCTTTCCGCCTTTGAGACCGAAGGCGCAGACAAGCTGCTTTTGCTCGGCGACCTGCTCTATCACGGTCCCAGAAACGATTTTCCCGACGACTATTCGCCTAAAAAAGTTTTCGCAATGCTCAACGCGATCAAGGATAAGATCGTATGCGTACGCGGAAACTGCGACAGCGAAGTCGATCAGATGGTATTGGAATTTCCTATCATGGCGGATTACGCTTTATTGGAAACGAAGGATCATACTTTGTTTGCCACTCACGGTCATCTGTTCAATGCGGAAAATCCTCCCCTTTTGAAAAAAGGCGACGTATTGCTTAACGGGCATTTCCACACCCCCGAAAATCGCGCGTTGGAAAACGGCGCGTATTATGTAAACTGCGGCTCGGTCGCTTTACCCAAGCCCGAAACACCCCATTCGTATATCCTCGTCGAGGACGGCGTCTTGTTTTGGAAAGATCTTGAAACGGGCGGTATGTTCGACTGTCTGGAGCTGTAATTTTTAAACGTCAACGCAACCCTGCCCCCTTCATTTGATCAAAATAATAAAAATCGACAGAGTGTTTCGGCTTATCCTGAAACACTTTTGTTTAATAAAGAAACGAAATATTTCACAAAATTTTAACACTATTTTAATGTTTTATAAATAAAAATAATGTAAAATATATATAATGGTCTTGCTACGCTTAAGTAGCTTCGACGTAAAATATTTTACAGGAACTTTATCAATGATTTTCGAATATCTTTTTGCCCCGCGCGATTCGGAAAATTTTCCGCCTTGCGGAATGTTTTCTATCGAACATATCATTGCGCTATTGATCACCGCCCTTTGTATTGCGATCGGGTTATATCTTTCCCGTAACATGACGCAAAAACAGATCAAGACCGCGACAAAAGCCGTCGCGATCACGGTCACCTCATTGGAAGGCGTTAAGATCGGCTACAATCTCGCATACGACTATACCCAACTTGACGCTTGGTTCCCTCTTGCATTCTGCTCCATTTTCATCTATGCAACGTGGATGGCGGGCTTTGGGCACGGCTTTGTCGAACGACTCGGCATATCTTTCCTCGTCTGCGGTTGTCCGGCGGCGGGAACGGCGTTTTTAATCTTTCCAACCACCTCTTTGCAGCTGCACCCCATTTACCACTATCTTTGCATTTACAGTATGCTGTTCCACGGTTTGATGGTATATTTCGGTCTTTTGTACATTTTGAAAGGCAATTATAAGCCGAATAAAAAAATGATTGGTCAATATGCAACGGTCTGCGCAGGTTTCAGCGCCGTCGCGCTGGTCCTCAATGCGGTGTTCGGATGCAACATGATGTTCCTGCGCGAACCATTTAATTTTCCAATTGATCTCATTTATCTTATCCACCAAGCCGGGCCTGTTGTCTACTCCCTGCTCATCTTCGCGGTATACATCGCACTCTTCTTCGTCAGCTTGTTTATCTACAAGTTGAAAGAAAAAATACTCGAAAAACGAACGTTACAAGAAGCCACAGCGTGCTGATATAAAACGTCGGTTTTCCTTTTTCAAGCACAAAAACAAACCGGGAGATCTTACCATGAAAAAAGCGCTTATCGTCATCGACATGCAAAACGATTTTATCAGCGGCGCGCTCGCCAATCCCATGGCGTCGGATATCGTAGCTGCGATCGCCGAGCTCGTACGTAATTTTGACGGCGACGTGATCGCCACACGCGACACACATTCGGAAGAATATCTCTCCACCCCCGAAGGCAAAAAATTGCCCATCCCGCACTGCGTTAAAGGAACGGACGGCTGGCAGATCACCGACGCGATCGCTACGGCGCTTCGCGAGAAAAACGCCGTTATCCTCGACAAACCTACCTTCGGTCATCTGGGTTGGCAGTTGCTTTCCCCTTACGACGAAGCGGAGCTGGTCGGCACGTGCACCGACATTTGCGTGGTCAGCAACGCGCTGGTGCTCAAAGCGATGTTCCCCGCGCTGACGGTAAAGGTAAACGCAGCCCTTTGCGCAGGCACAACCAAGCAAAACCACGACGCGGCTTTGCAAGTGATGCGCTGCTGTCAAGTGGACGTATTTTAAGGACGAAAAAATTTTTTAAAAAAATTCGTTTTTTTCGTTCAAACACTTGACTGCAAACGAATATTATGATAGTATATAAAGTAATCAAACATAAAAACCGATGATTGAGAAGAGTACCTTTGTCAATCGGACATCACAGAGAGCCGCGGGCGGTGGGATCGCGGTATGGCGAGCAAGGGGAATGGACTCATGAGGGCGATCGAACGCGCGACCGTAAAAACGGAAGCGTCAGTAGCAATCGACGGGAACTGCGCCCGTAAAAAGGCAGAGCGTATGATAGTACGTAAAAAGCGGACTTTTGTAAAAAAGTCAATTTGGGTGGCACCGCGGTATAGTTATATCGTCCCGAAAGCGGAACATATTCCGTTTTCGGGTTTTTTTGCATATAAGGACTAAGGAGAATTTTATGATAAATGAACGATTTGTTTTTCGATGGTGTTGATCTCTTTGCGATACGCGATGTTTGTTTACGCAAAGCATAGCTTTGCTTACCGCAAATACTTTGCGGGGCTTTGCCCCCACGTTTCACAAGAGGCATCTCCTCTTGACGCCAAATAAAATACAGAAAAAACAAGGAGTATTATTATGAAAAAAGAAATCCCCTATAAAATCTATCTCGAAGAATCCGAGCTTCCGAAGCAATGGCTGAATCTGCGCGCGTTTATGAACAAAAAACCCGCGCCCTTGCTCAATCCCGCCACCCTTCAGCCCATGACTGCGGAAGAACTGTCCGCCGTGTTCTGTGAAGAACTTGTCAAACAGGAGCTCGACGACACCTCCCCTTACGTCGATATCCCCGAAGAGATCCGTGATTTTTACAAAATGTATCGTCCCGCGCCCCTTGTCCGCGCGTATTGTCTGGAAAAGGCGCTCGGTACGCCCGCAAAGATCTATTATAAATTCGAAGGCAACAATACCTCCGGCTCGCATAAGCTCAATTCCGCTATCGCGCAGGCATATTACGCGAAACAGCAAGGTTTGAAAGGCGTAACGACGGAAACGGGCGCGGGACAATGGGGTACGGCGCTGTCCATGGCTTGCTCGTATTTTGGGTTGGATTGCCGCGTTTATATGGTCAAAGTTTCGTACGAACAGAAGCCCTTCCGCCGCGAAGTGATGCGCACCTACGGCGCAAACGTCACCCCCTCCCCTTCCAATACCACGAACGTCGGCAGAAAGATCCTCAAAGAATTTCCCGGTACGACGGGCTCTCTGGGGTGCGCGATCTCTGAAGCAGTGGAGGCGGCAACGAGTACGGAAGGTTACCGTTACGTGCTTGGTAGCGTACTCAATCAAGTGCTGTTGCATCAATCCGTCATCGGTCTGGAATCGAAAACGGCACTCGATAAGTACGGTATCAAACCCGATATGATCATTGGCTGCGCGGGCGGTGGAAGCAATCTCGGCGGCCTTATCGCGCCGTTTATGGCAGAAAAGCTGCAAGGCAAAGCCGATTATCAATTTATCGCCGTAGAGCCTGCCTCCTGTCCTTCTTTCACCCGCGGCAAATACGCGTACGACTTCTGCGATACGGGCAAGGTATGTCCTCTTTCGAAGATGTACACACTCGGTTCGGGCTTTATCCCCTCGGCAAACCATGCGGGCGGATTGCGCTACCACGGCATGACCTCGACCCTGTCCGAGCTGTACGCGCAAGGGCTTATGGAAGCGCGCGCCGTCGAGCAGACCTCCGTTTTCCAAGCCGCAGAACAGTTTGCCCGCGTAGAGGGCATTCTTCCCGCACCGGAATCCTCGCATGCAATCCGCGTCGCCATCGACGAAGCACTTAAATGCAAGGAAACGGGCGAAAAAAAGACCATTCTGTTTGGCTTGACGGGTACGGGCTATTTCGATATGGTCGCGTATGAAAAATTCCACAACGGCGCGATGACGGATTATATCCCCACGGATGAGGATCTCGCAAAAGGCTTTGCGGGTATCCCGAAAATCGATTTATAAAAAATACGTCAACGCATACATGGTAGGCTTGTTTGCGGCTATCCGCATACGTGTCTGACCGCATATGAGTACCGACGCATATAACAACTCCCCTGCCGTCACCGCCACGGCAGGGATATTTTTTTCTTTTTTACGTCCCCCATGCCGTCCTTCGACATATGCGGCTGTCCACACGTGCGGTTACCCCCATTCGGGCGAAAGCGACGGTTTTCGAGTATCGAATTTTGACATTTGCGACCTTGGGCATATATTACGGCGAAAAATACGTCAAAAAACGCGGTCCAACGCCGCGTTTTCTCATTCCGTATCCGATCGGTTTTCCATTTTTTTCTCATACACCCGTCGAGAAAATTTACACCCGCAAAAATCCTGACGATACAGCCCGTATTCTTTCGAAAGTTCGATCGAGCGATGGTAGCCGCCTTTCTTCTTAAAATCGTTAAAAAGATAGTTCACCGCATACTTGCCCCCCACCTCCGTGCCGATCTCGTTCAACCATTCCGCATTTTTATACGGACTTAAGGACAGTGTCGTCGCAAACCATAAAAATCCGTTTTCCTTCGCTACGGCGGCTGTCTTTTCCAATCGCAAGGCGTAACAGGCGTAACAGCGCTTACCTCGCTCAGGCTCGTTTTCCATCCCTTCAGACATCCTCAAAAACGCTTCCGCATCATGATCGCAATCGAGAAAATCCGCCCAGCCCGTTTCCCGCAACAAACGTATCTGTTCCATTTTTCGTTTTTCATATTCTTCCCGCTCGTCAATGTTGGGATTATAATATAACACCGTCACTCGAAAATGCTCGCTCAGCCTTTCCAAACAGGCCGACGAACAAGGCGCGCAACAGCTGTGCAGCAGCAATCGGGTTCCTTTTTCGATCGATCGCATTTGTTCTGTCATCAGTTGATCAAAATTCCGTTTCATATCAACATTATACACCCATACGAGCCGCTTGTCAATCTTTCCCGTCCAACCGCGCGGATATTTTTCCGCAAAACCGTCCAAACGCCTTGACCTATCGCGAAAAATGATTTATAATATAAGCATTATGAAGCTCCTTATCCCCGTGGCGTCAGGCCTGGAACAAATTACAAAACGCCAGCTGTTTTCACTCGGCTATGAAAAAGCGCCGGCAGACAACGGCCGCATCGAGGTAGACGGCGATTGGCAAGACGTCGCGCGGCTGAACGTTTTCTTGCGCAGCGGAGAGCGGGTACTCCTCCGACTCTCCGATTTCCATGCCACTACTTTCGACGAATTGTACGAGGGAATATACGCGATCCCTTGGGAAAATTGGCTGACGGTCGATTCGAAGATCCTCATGGACGGCAAAAGCGTGCAAAGCGCGCTTGTCGCGATCAAAGCCGCAGGCGGCGTTGCAAAAAAAGCGATCATCCGTCGGCTGGGGGACAAGCTCCGCAGCGGCAGACAGACGTTTTCCGAAACGGGCGCGCGCTCAGTCGTCGGCGTTTCCATTTATAAAGACGAAGTGACGGTCACACTGGACACGTCGGGCGACGGACTGCACAAACGCGGTTACCGCTCCCTAGCCTACACCGCGCCGCTCAAAGAAACCCTTGCGGCGGCGTTGATCGATTCCACCTTCTATAACCCCGATAAGGATGCGGAAAAACCGTTCGCGGATGTGTTCTGCGGTAGCGGTACGCTACCCATCGAAGCGGCAATGAAGGGAATGCATATCGCGCCCGGTCTGCATCGGGAGTTTGATTTTCTGCATTGGCAATGCGCCCCGAAGGGCATTCTCAATCGAGCCAAAGAGGAAGCGAAAGACTGTGAACGTCGGGACGTGAAATTGAATATTTTCGCGTCTGATATCAATCCGAAAGCAATTTCGATCGCAAAATACCACGCCAAACGCGCTGGCGTGGAAGAACAGATCCGCTTCTCCGTCGTCGACGCACGGCAGTTCACCTCGACGGAAAAATACGGCATATTGCTATCCAATCCGCCCTACGGCGAACGGCTGTTCGACGAAAAGGAAGTACAAAAACTGATGTCCGATCTGGGCAAAACCTTTCGAGCTTTACCCGAGTGGAACGCGTATCTGCTGACGGCTTTACCCGATTTCGAACGCTACTTCGGCAAGCGCGCGGACAAAAAGAAAAAATTGTTCAACGCAAACCTGGTATGCGGGTTTTACTCCTATTTCGGCAAACCGCCAAAGTTCGAAGTCCCCCGATCCGAGGTCAAGAAACGAACGAAAAAACAACAAGAACAAATAAGGAATTAACGAGGTTTTTATGCTCGATTATACAAAAGCGGCGATCGCCAAAACAGTAGAAGATTTCAAACGGCTGGATCTCATCCGCAACGTTTCCACACAAATTTTTTACATATTGTATCTTGTCTACACTCTCATCGCGGGCACAGGCGTGATCATCGCCAACGCCATACTTCTGATGCTGTCCGTGTCGTATTTCGTTTTCTTTGTATACGCAACCAAACAAGAAGTCAAAAAGACGCTGAAAAAAACAGTCAAACGTGTTTTCAAACGCTGTAAGCAACTGATTAAGCTGTTCACACTCGGCGTAATGATTTACGGCATCTGCTCAGCGGCAGGCCACGCAACCGTGCTCTCCGTTCTCCTCACCGTGATGCTGGTCGTCTTTTGGATCCTGCAAATCGTTTTCGAGGTCCTCTTCCATATCATCGTAGGAAGAGTCCAATTTATCATCGACGGATTGGAAGCGGATTATAAAAAACTGACAAAACCTGTCAAAACCGTAGGAAACTTTTTCAAAAAGCTGTCGGGCAAGCCCGTCGAAGAAGAAAAAGAACCCACGAAAAATCAAATCATTCTCGAAGAACGGGTCGCAGAA
>JBGVRF010000043.1:0-10845 GCA_045128175.1 Candidatus Scatosoma sp. | reverse complement strand
ATATTTCCCCGTGTGTTATAATATAACAGTTAAATCCTTTTGAGGGAGTAGCAAGCAACACAAAAAGCGTTGTGGTAAGTCAACAAACCGACCGCATGGTCTGGCTTGCCTTAAATTGCAAGACTCATTGTATAATCGTTCGGCTATACAAAGAGTTCTTTATAGAAATTATCTCCGAGTATGGCTTGAAAACCGTACTCGTTTTTTTATTACTTTTTTCGGCAATAAAATAATATATATATATAGAAGGAGATTGCATATGAAACATTATTGCGAGGAGAAAGAAATCGTTCTGGGCGACCTGGACACTTCCTCCGAAGGGCTTTCTTCGTTCGAAGCAGAGCGTCGTTTAAACGAAAACGGCAAAAACAAGCTTGTTGCGGCGAAGAAAAAATCGATCGTTCGCAGATTCTTTGAACAAATGGCGGACCCGATGACCATTATTCTCATCGTAGCGGCGGCGATCAGCGGCGTGCTTGCGGTGGTGGAACAGGAGGGCTTTGCCGACGTCATCATTATTCTTGCCGTCGTCATCGTCAACGCGGTGTTGGGCGTGTTCCAGGAAAGCAAAGCGGAAAAAGCCATAGAAGCCTTGCAGGAAATGTCGGCTGCCACGTCGAAAGTGTTCCGCGACGGAAAATTGACGACCGTTCACAGCGAAGACCTCGTTGTCGGCGACGTCATACTACTTGAAGCGGGCGACGCAGTACCTGCGGACGGACGTCTGATAGATTGTGCCAGTCTGAAGATCGAGGAAGCGGCACTCACCGGAGAGTCCGTTCCCGTCAACAAGCAGGTGGAGGCGATTTCTGCCGCAGACAGCAAAGACGTGCCCCTCGGCGATAGAAAAAATATGGTATACATGGGCAGCACTGTCGTATACGGCCGCGGCGTCGCGGTCATTACCGGTACGGGAATGGATACCGAAATGGGTAAGATCGCGGGCGCGTTGGCGCAGGCAGAAGAGGGGAAAACGCCTTTGCAGATTAAGCTCGGTCAGCTTTCCAAGATCCTTACGTGGATTGTATTGGGTATCTGTGTCGTTGTGTTTGCCGTACAGCTTATTCGTGCGGGCGGTTTCAATTTCGAATTTGCGCTCAACTCGTTCATGGTAGCTGTTTCTCTTGCGGTCGCAGCGATCCCCGAAGGTCTTGCGACGGTCGTTACCGTTGTGCTTTCTATCGGCGTTACCAATATGTCCAAACGCAATGCGATCATTCGTAAATTGACGGCGGTGGAAACGCTGGGTTGCGCGCAGATCATTTGTTCGGATAAAACGGGTACTTTGACTCAGAACAAAATGACCGTTGTCGATTATTTCGGCGAGGACGAAAACCGCGCGGCGGCGGCGATGGCTTTATGTAGCGACGCGGAGATCGATACGGAAGGCGAGGTCACGGGCGAGCCCACGGAAGCGGCGTTGGTCGTTTGGGCGGATAAGACAGGTCAGAAAAAATATGATCTGAAAACGGAACGCCCTCGCGTGGGCGAAGCGCCGTTCGATTCCAATCGTAAAATGATGTCCACTGTACACAAAACGGGCAATATGTATACGCAATATACCAAGGGCGCGCCCGACGTAGTCGTCGGCAAATGTACGCATTTCTTGTTGGACGGTAAGGTCGTGCCTATGACGGAAGAATACCGTCAAAATATCCTTTCTGCCAATAAATCGATGGCAGATAAAGCATTGCGTGTGCTTGCCGTTGCGGAACGCGTGTGGGTGAACGAACCCGTTTCGTATGAGCCCGAAGAGTTGGAAGAAACTCTTTGTTTTACGGGGCTTTGCGGTATGATCGACCCCGTTCGTCCCGAAGTAAAGGCGGCGATCGTGGAATGTCGTTCGGCAGGGATTCGTCCCATCATGATCACGGGCGACCACATCGACACGGCGGTTGCGATCGCAAAGGAACTGGGGATTCTTGAAGGGGATTTTCGCGCGGTTTCCGGTTCGCAACTCAACGAAATGTCTGATGAGGAGTTCGAAAGAGAGTTCCGAAACATCAGCGTATATGCGCGCGTTCAGCCCGAGCATAAGACACGGATCGTCAATGCGTGGCGAAACGCGGGTTGCGTGACGGCGATGACGGGAGATGGCGTAAACGACGCGCCTTCCATCAAAGCGGCGGATATCGGTGTGGGTATGGGCATCACGGGTACGGACGTAACCAAAAACGTCGCGGACATGGTACTAGCGGACGACAATTTTGCGACCATCGTCGGCGCAGTGGAAGAAGGCCGTCGTATTTACGACAACATCCGTAAAGCGATCCAATTTTTGCTTGCGTCCAATATGAGCGAAGTTATCTCTATCTTCGTGGCTACGCTTTTGGGCTTCACCATTCTGAAACCCGTGCATCTGCTTTGGATCAACCTTGTAACCGATTGTTTCCCCGCGCTTGCGCTGGGTATGGAAACTGCGGAGCCCAACGTAATGAAGCGTAAACCCCGCAATTCGAAGGCGGGCATATTCGCCGACGGAATGGGCGTAGACGTGGCATATCAAGGCTTGCTCGTTTCGTTTCTGGTCCTCGTTTCCTACTTTGTCGGTCATTTTATCGAATCGGGCGTATGGGAAATCGCAAACAGCGCGGACGGCATGACCATGGCTTTCTTGACCATGTCCATGGCAGAGATATTCCACAGCTTGAATATGCGTTCGCAACGTCAAAGCTTATTCTCGCTGAAAAAACAGAATAAGGTCTTGTGGTTTGCGGCGCTCGGCTCGTTGATCCTGACGACGGTCGTATGCGAAGTGCATTTCCTGGCGAACGCGTTCGGCTTCACGTCGATCAGCTTTGTGGAATATTTGCTTGCGATCGGTATCGGCGCATGCATTATCCCTATAGTGGAACTCGTGAAATGGATCCAGCGTAAGCTTGCAAAATAAAATATTGAAAATTCGATAAATGGAAAATAGGTAAAAAATGCGGACGCGTATACCGTGTCCGCATTGAAATTTGAGAAAATTACGATAAAAAAGCGAATTTTACGAAAAAAATCGCAATTTTTTCTAACTTTTTTCCGTCAAATCCTTGACCGATTGAAGAAGATGTGATATAATAGTATCTGTAGAAGTTGGATTATACCCTATTATCGCTAAGAAAGGGTTCGGCTGATACCTGCCCCGCGGCAACAATCGAGTGGGAATCGCGAAACAGGAAATATAATTAGACGCGGTTTTCCGAAAAACGGGAACGCGGAAAATTAAATTTATAAAAGGAAAACTTAGTTTGCCTTAACAAGCAAACAATAAACCGAGGTGTAAAATGGCGGACAGAAAACAAACTGAAGTTTCTAAAATCGATGCGTTGTACAATTGGCTTTCGTATGACCTGCAGAGAATGAAGGGCGAACTTCTGAAGGAGTTGAAATATTCCTCCGTTCAGGTTGGTTCTTTGTATCAGGAGATTAAGAGCGACGAAAAGAGTACGGCTCAGGCAATCACGCAGGAAATTCGTTACAGCTATAAGCAGAACCAGAACATTTACGACGGTCTGGCTACGATGCTTGCAAAGGTAGACGAAAAGATTTCGTCGGTAGAAGAAATTCGCGCTTTGAACGAAAGACTTGAAAAGCTTCTTTCCGAAGAAGTTTCGCCTAAGCTGGATGCGATCGAAGAGAAGGAAGCATTGCTTGAACAGATCGAAGCCGCGATCGTCGAACTCAACGAGAAATTTGGCGAAAGCGATATGAAGAAGCTGGCTGAAGCCATCTCGGAAAAGACGGAGGAAAGCCTTTCCGATCATAACCGTCAGGTTCTTGACGCGGTCGCGGCGATCCCCGTTGCGGAAAACGTAGATTACACGCGTATCGTTGACGAAGTAGGCGACAGAGTGTTGGAAGTGCTTTGCGACATTAAGAACAGTCAGCCTGCCGTTGAACCCGTTAGCGTTGATTACGACAAAATCGTTGGCGGTACGGCGGAAAAGGTTGTTGAATCTTTGCCTTATCCCGAAAAGATCGATTATCAGCGTATCTCCGATATCGTTGAAAAGGCAGCTGCATCGGCAGTTGAAAAAGCTCTGTCCGCTTTAAACGTCGACGCATTGGCTGATCTGGTTGCGGCAAAGCTTGCAACAAGCGAAAAACGTTATGAGATCGTCCTCGATGAAGCAGGCGTCGATCAGTTGGCGGATAAAGTCGCTGCGAAGTTGGCGGTTGGCGATTCTATTGATTATGACAAGGTCTGTCAGGCTGCGCAGGCGGCTCAGATCCTGCCTGATCCCGTTGATTATGACCGTATTGCCGAAATCGTAGAAGATAAGATCGAAAGCGCAGAAGAGCCTACATACGATCTCGTTATTGACGACGAAGGCATCAATGCGATTGCAAGAAGCGTATCCGAAAAGATCTGTGAGGCTTGCAATGCTTGCGAAGACGAAGTCAGCGTAACGGAAGCTGTTGAAGAAGTCGCAGAAGAGGCGCCCGTTGAGGAAGCTGTCGAAGAAGTCGTAGAAGAAGCTCCCGTTGAGGAAGCTATTGAAGAAGTCGTAGAAGAAGCTCCCGTTGAGGAAGCTGTTGAAGAAGTTGTAGAAGAAGCTCCCGTTGAGGAAGCGGCGGAAGAGGTCGTAGAAGAGGCTCCCGTTGAAGAGGTTGCGGAGGTTGCAGAAGAAGAGCCTATCGTAAACCCATTTGAAGGGGGCAGAGACGAAGCCCCCGTTGAATCGGAGGCTATCGAAGAGATCGCGCTTTCGTTTTCGTCTGATGATCTTCAGGAGATCAACAACCAACTCGTAGACGCTGAAACGGGTTTGGTGATCCGCTTGAAGAGAAGCTTCACCGCAAAGATGAAACAGAGCGATGAAAAAGTTAAAGGCTATTACAGCGATATTAAGAACGAATTGACTTCCTATAAAAAGATCAATTCTAACGTGAGCTGGCACGGCGACAGATTCAATTACGGTCGTGATACGATCGCGAAGATCAACATTTGCGGAAAAACGCTTTGCTTCTACGTTGCTTTGGATCCCAACGATCCCGAATATAAGACGACGGTTTACCACCAAAAAGACGTAAGCGGTCAAAAAGCGTATGAAAACACGCCGTTCATGGTCAAGGTCAAGAGTGATGCGGCAGCAAAGAAAGCGCTTCGTTTGGTTGGTTTCCTTGCCGGCAAGATCGGTACTGAAAAGAAAGAAGATTTTGAAACAGTAGATTACGTAGAAGAATTCGCTTATCAGTCGACCAAACAGCTCTATGAAGACGGATTTATCAAAGCAACAAAAGAGAAAAAGGTTGATTTGGATTTCTGATTGAACTGACGTTCAAAACGTAAGAAAAAGACACATACGAATAAGAAAGAAGAGAGCTGATAATTCCTACAATTTTCGGCTCTCTATTTTATAGGATTTTATAGGCGGAAAAACTCTGCCGAGGAGAAAAACAAAACAAGTGAAGGAAAACAAGCAAGACAAAAACCTTCGCGACGGGACAAAAAAGAGTCCCGCTGCAAACAGAAAACGTTTTACACAAGAAGCAGACAACCCTATGGGTACGGCTTTCGATAAGTCGGCAATGTCCGCAGGGGCCGGAGCAAAGCAATCGCGTAACGTAAAAAGCCGTAAAACAACGATTTCCGAAGATAAAAATTCTTCTGCTGTTACGCAAACGGTACGGAAGGATCGGACACTTGGAAAAACCTCAAGCGTTGAAACGCAGTCCGCTTCCGTGGTGAAGTCCGCATCCGTGGTGAAAAAGCGCGCGCAGACAAGCAAAAAGCGTATTTTGCCGCCGCGTGACTCCGATCCGGATTTCGCGATGGAATGGGAAAACCTGTTGAACGATCCCGAGCAGGAAACGCCGAAAAAGATCAGGACGGAGAAAAAACGCCGTAGCGGCTCGGATAAGAAAAATCCCGTAAAGATCATCTTTTTAGGAGGTGTCGGCGAGATCGGTAAAAATATGACCGCTCTCGAATACCTTGACGATATCATTGTGATCGACGCTGGTTTGACGTTTCCTAACGGTGAGGATATGCCGGGGGTGGATTCCGTTGTGCCCGACGTCACGTATCTTGTGCAGAACAGAGATAAGATCCGCGGTATACTATTGACGCACGGACACGAAGATCATATTGGTGGCGTACCGTATTTGATGAAGGAACTCAATGCCAATATCCCTATTTACGGCACCAAACTGACGTTAATGCTTACGGATAACAAGTTGCAAGAACAGCGTATTCAAAACACTACTCAGCGCGTTGTAAAAGCGGGAGATCGAGTTAAACTCGGTGCGTTTGAGGTCGAGTTTATCAACGTAAACCATTCCATTTCGGGGGCGTGCGCGTTGGCGATTCGTACTCCGAACGGTTTGATCTATCACAGTGGCGACTTCAAGATCGATCTCACGCCTGTTGCAGGCGCACCTATCGATCTCAGTCGTATTGCAGAACTGGGCAAAGAGGGCGTATTGCTGTGCATGAGTGAATCGACGAACATCGAACGCCCTGGGTTTACGATGAGCGAGACTGTTGTCGGCACGACATTGGATCATCTTTTTTCGGAAAATACAAACCGTCGTTTGATCATAGCAACGTTTGCCTCCAACGTACACCGTTTGCAGCAGATCATCGATCTTGCGGTCAAGTACCGTCGCAAAGTGGCGTTATCGGGCCGTAGTATGTTTAAAGTAGTGGATGCAGCGGTGAAGATCGGGGAATTGAAGATCCCAGAAGGAATCCTGATCGATATCGAAAAGACGAAAAATCTCTTTGACGGAGAATTGGTCATTGTATCCACGGGTTCGCAGGGCGAACCGATGAGCGCGTTGACGCGTATGGCATCGGGCGATTTTAATAAAGTCACCATAGGTCCCAATGATACGATCATTATTTCCGCAACGCCTATTCCCGGCAACGAAAAGATGGTTTACCGAGTGATCAATAACCTGTATAAAAAGGGTGCGCGCGTCAAATATAACAGCTTGGAAAAGATTCACGTTTCCGGACACGCCTGCGAGGAAGAACAAAAAATCCTCTATACGTTGTTACGGCCAAAATTTTTCATTCCCGTTCACGGCGAATATCGGCATCTGAAACGTCATGCGCAGCTTGTTGAAAATTTGGGTATGCCCGAACAGAATATTTTGATTACCGAGATCGGAAGCTGTGTCGAACTGACAGAAAACTCCCTGAAATTTGGCGAAAGCGTACAAGCAGGTACCCGTTTGATCGATGGCGAAGGCGTAGAGGATTACGGTACCAGTGAAGTGATGAAGGATCGTTTGAAGATGTCTGCGGACGGTGTTTTTGCTGTGGCATTGGCGGTAACGGGAAACTATATCATCAACGATCCTGTAATAGAATCGCACGGTTGCGTATTCGCTGGAGAGGATGCGGACGATGAGATGCGGTCCGTCGTGCAGCGCGCCGTGGACGCGTACGATTATGAAAACGGCAGCAAGGATGAACTTGTTCTGTTTGTCAGAAAATATCTCAAAAACTATTTCTATAAAAAGACCAAGCAAGCGCCTTTGATCATCGTTTCCGTTGTCGAGGTGTAAGGCGTAAAGGATACAAATGAAATATACGGCATCGCTGGTAAAATTGAATATAGATGAACGAATTGACGCTCGTCGTAAGGATGCGTTGGCGCGCGGGATTCCCGTGGCAGACGATGAAACCCTGAATTTTCTGCTGTTGATCCTCGAGGCGATCAAGCCCAAACGTATTTTGGAGATCGGTACGGCGGTAGGGCTGTCTGCTTCGGCAATGCTGTTGGCAAGCCCCACTGCGCGGATCACAACGATAGAATTGGAAGAGGATCGTTATTTGGAAGCGAAAAAGAACTTTTCCGAACTTGGCGTGATCGATCGCGTGACAGCGCATCTCGGTGATGCGGGAGAGATCCTCGCCATGATGAACGGACAATTCGATTTTGTATTTTTGGACGGTCCAAAGGCGCAATATGAAAAGTATCTGTTCGATCTGAAACGCCTGATGAAAAAGGGGGCGACGTTATTTGCAGACGACGTGTTGCTTTACGGTTGGGTCAGCGGCTTGGAACCTACGCCGCAGAAGCGCCATTCTATTGTCGATAAGATCCGTTCCTATCTTGATACAGTCACAAGCGACAGAGATTTTATTACTTCCGTTCTCGACGTGGGGGACGGGGTTGCGCTGTCCGTATACGTTGGCGGCAAAGAAAACTAAAGAGGTAACGAAAATGAAAACAGAGCTTCTGGCGCCTGCCGGCAGTTATTCAAAATTTTTAACAGCGCTTCATTTCGGCGCGGATGCGGTTTATGTAGGCGGAAAAAACTTTTCCTTACGTACGTTTGCCGACAATTTCACCGCGGACGAGCTGGCAGCCGCAGTTTCTTTTGCGCATGAAAAAGGCAAAAAAGTATACGTTACCGCAAATATTTTCGCACGTAACCCCGATTTCGTTCGATTGGAAGAATATTTTCGCTTTTTGCAAGATATCAAAGCGGATGCTGCGATCATCAGCGATCCCGGCGTGGTATATCTGGCGAAAAAGGTCGCGCCCGAGCTCCCCATTCACCTTTCCACGCAGGCAAATACAACGAATAAATACGCGGTAAAATTCTGGCAGGAGCAAGGGATATCCCGCGTGATCCTTGCAAGAGAACTTTCCTTGGACGAGATTAGAGATATCCACGATTTTGTGCCCGATATAGAGCTGGAGGCGTTTGTGCACGGAGCGATGTGTATATCGTACAGCGGCAGATGTCTGCTTTCTGATTATCTCGACGGCCGTTCCTCTAACCGCGGCGCTTGCGTGCAGTCTTGCAGGTGGCGCTACGAGGTCCGCGCTTTAAATGCAACCGGCGGGCCTTCCGATTGGTTGCCTATCGAGCAGGACGAAAAAGGCGCGTATATTTTAAACAGCAAAGATTTAAAGATGTTGACAAAATTGTGGGAAATGGAGGGGGCAGGTATTTGTTCGTTTAAAATTGAGGGCCGAATGAAAAGCGGATACTACCTCGCGACCGTTATCAACGCTTACCGTCGCGTGATGGACGGAGGACCTTTGCACGTTTCCGAAACGGAGCTATCCAACGTTGCTCATCGTGCGTATACGCAAGCGTATATGCTGGGCGACAATCACGAAACGGTCAATTATACCGACAGTCAATCAAAAGGCGATTACGGTTATATTGCCGACGTGTTGGAAGGCGGCGAAGGCGTTGCCACCGTTGAGATGCGTAATCGTTTTAAAGTGGGCGAAATATTGGAGGTCCTTTCTCCCGGTGGGAATTTCGGAAAGTCTTTTACGGTGACAGATATAACTGATTCGAAAGGCGCACCGACCGAGGACGCGAAGCTGGTGCAGGAAAAATATAAGATCGGCTGTCCGTACGTTTTGACAAAAGGGGATTTTCTTCGTCGGAAAACAATCCGGTAACAAGTCGATAAAACAGAAGGAAAGAAACAGATATGAAAAAAATACTTCTTATTGCCACGGGTGGTACGATCGCTTCTCATTCGGGGGCAGACGGATTGATCCCCGAGCTTCGTGCCGAAGAGCTTTTGAAATGCGTACCCGAGGTGTTTGACGTCTGTCAACCGAGCGCCATTCAGATCTACAATATCGATAGCACCAACGTCACGCCCGAGCACTGGATCCGCTTAGCAATGGCGATCCAAGAAAATTATGACGGATATGACGGCTTTGTGGTTTGTCACGGCACGGACACGATGTCTTATACGGCGGCTATGCTTTCATATATGATACAGCATTCGCCGAAACCTATTGTTTTGACGGGTTCGCAAAAGCCGATAGACAAGGAGGATACGGACGGCAGGATCAACCTGCGCGACAGTTTTTTATACGCGGCAAGCGACGCGGCGAGCGACGTTGTCATTGTATTTCAGGGCAACGTCATTGCGGGTACGCGCGCCAAAAAGATCCGAACGAAAAGCTTCAACGCGTTTACCAGTGTCGATTTTCCCAACCTCGCTGTTATCCGCGACGGAAAGATCATTCAGTATATAACCTCGCCAAAAAAGGACAAGCCTGAATTTTTCCTTTCTCTTAACGAAAAGGTCGGTTTGCTCACGCTGACCCCCGGGCAGAAAGGTGATATCCTGGACGCGTATTTTCGCTATAACGACGCCGTGGTACTCTCAGGTTACGGTACGGGCGGTATTCCCGAGGGAGAATATTACGGCTTTTACGATGTGATCGAACGTTGGGAAAAAAGAGGTAAAACGCTTGTCGTCACCACGCAGGTGCAGCAGGAAGGCAGCGATATGAGCATATATCGGGTCGGCAGAGGTCTGAAAAAGCGCTTTGCACTTCTTGAAAGTTATTCAATGACCTATGAAAGCATTATAACCAAATTGATGTGGGTCCTGGCGCAGACAAAAGACGATGTCCGAATAAAGGAACTGTTTTATCAAAATGTAAATTATGACCTTATCGGTTAAAAGGGAGGTACCAGGTACGAGATGAATGAGTTGAACACTTTTAAAGAGCTTAACTATGAACGTCCCGATTTCGAAAAAATGAAGACGTTTTATCGGGAATTGAACGGGCGTCTTTCTTCGGCGAAAACGTATGCCGACGTGAAAGCGTGCATCAAAGACGAGGAGAGATTTTCTTCTCATATCAATACGATGGCAACGATCGCGTCCATCCGTCATACCGTAGATACGTCGGACAAATTTTACGAAACGGAAGAAGAATATATCAATCAGCAACTCCCCGAGGTAATGCCGTATATGCAACAATTTAATCTGGGATTGTTGGCGTCGCCGTTCAAAAAAGATATTGACGAAGAATACGGCGAACAGTTTTTAAAGGCTGTAAAGCTCAGCGCGGACAGCTTTTCCGAGAAGAATATCGCATTGATGCAAGAAGAAAGCGAGCTAATCAACCG
>JBGVRF010000042.1:0-4904 GCA_045128175.1 Candidatus Scatosoma sp. | reverse complement strand
TTTTGTGAAAAAAGTCCTTGAATATGCGAAAACGGCGGGGGCAGGTATGCGTTCAACGGTAGAAGGAGGGCAAAACGATGCGTGACGTTGCGTTTGGTCAATATTATCCTTCCAAGTCGTTTATCCACAAATGCGATCCACGAACAAAGCTGTTGTTCCTGATCGTTTATATCGTCGCGATATTTACTTCGAAAAATTTTTATGCGCTCGGCGCTTGCGCAGCGGTATTCGTTCTGATCGCGATCTTTTCCGGGGTACCCTTTAAAAGTTTGCTTCGTTCGGTGAAGGCGATCCTTTTCCTGTTGATATTTACGGCGGTACTGAGTCTGTTTTTCCATGAAGGCGGTAACGTTGTCTTTAAATGGTGGAAGATCGAGATCACGGACGAGGCGATCTATTACACAATATTTTTGGCAGTGCGTTTGTTTTTGCTGGTGCTTGGGTCTGCGATCCTCACGCTGACGACGACGCCCGTCGCGCTGACGGACGGCATCGAAAGCTTGCTGTATCCCTTGAAATTGTTGCACGTCCCCGTACACGTATTTGCATTGATCATGTCCATCGCGCTCCGTTTTATTCCTATTCTGACCGATGAGACCACGCGTATCATGAACGCGCAGAAGGCGCGTGGCGGAGATTTCGAATCGGGCAGCCTTTTCAAACGGGTCAAAGCGGTCATCCCCATTCTCATTCCTTTGATCATCAGCGCGTTCCGTCGCGCGGAGGAGTTGGGCGACGCTATGGACGCGCGTTGTTATTCGGGCAGTACGGTGCGGACGAAATATAAAAAGCTGACGTTCGGTTGGCGGGACGCGATCGGGTTTCTTCTTGGCGCGGCACTGCTTGTAAGCATTATTCTTCTGAGAATTTTTACGGCGGCTCTGATTTGATCGCACTATAAAATAGGATCCGACGAAGCTATATATAACGGAGGCGGTTTATGCGTTACGTTTTGAAAATTGCATACGACGGAACGGAGTACGCGGGCTGGCAACGTCAAAAAAACGCCGTGTCCGTACAAGAGCGGTTGGAAGAAGCGATCACGTCTGCGTTGAAGAAGGAGGTACGCGTAACGGCGAGCGGACGAACAGACGCGGGCGTACACGCAGTGGGGCAGGTGTGTCATTTCGATGCAGACGTAAGCGTTCCGCCTGAGCGCATGCCTGATTGCCTTAATCGTTTTTTACCGCCCGATATACGCATCATAGACGGTTGGGCAGGCGCGGCAGATTTTGACAGCAACCGTAGTGCAAAACGGAAAACGTACTGCTATTCTCTTTACGTTTCCACACGGGAGATGCCTTTAAAAGAACGTTTTTCCGTGCGTATCGACAACGCGCCTCCGATAGAAACGTTGCAAAAAACGGCGAAATTGTTCGAGGGGGAGCACGATTTCAAAGCGTTTTGCGCGTCCGGTTCTTCGGTTAAAACGACAGTACGGACGGTCTACGAGGTACGCGTGGAAGAAAGCGAAACGTTCGGTAGCCGCGATTTGAAGATCTACGTGACCGGCAATGGTTTTTTGTATAATATGGTCCGTACGATGACGGGCGAGTTGTTGGAGCTTGCTTCGGGCAGGCGTACAGAGGCGAGCCTGTTTCGTGCTTTTGAAACGGGCGATCGCGGACTGCTTGGCAAAACGATGCCCGCAAAAGGGCTTGCTTTGATGCGGGTAGAATATCCCGAAACAGAATCGGATCGGTAAAACGAAGAAAAGAAAAAGAAACCGCTCTGAAAACGGAGCGAAGGATGATTTATGGAAATTTATAATTTTTACAACTCATGGGCGATTACGTTATATCAAATGGGCGCAGACGGGTTACAGGAACGGCTTATAGGCCTTTTTATTGTTTTTGCGATCTGGGCGGCGCTTTTTACGCTGCAAGGCTTTGGGCTCTACAAAATGGCGAAAAACAGAAATATAAAGAACAAGTGGATGGCATTTGTTCCTTTCCTTAACGTTTGGTTTATCGGAAAGCTGGCGGGTGAATGTGACATTTTCGGACGAAAAATGAAACGCGCGGGTTTGTACGCGATGCTCGCTACCATTCTGACTCTTTTGATGTATGCTTCCATTATCGGCGCAGAACTGTATTTGTACGTAGTGGAAGGCGTTCCGGGGGAATATCGCATGAACCAGATGACGATGGATATTGTTCCGTTCTGGACGAATATGTCGCAGACTTCTTCGTCGATATATGCGTATTACGAGCTTGCTTGCGCCTACATCGTTCCTATTTTTCAGCTGGTTTTCGAGATCCTGATGTTTATTCTTCTGATGGGGTTGTATAAAAAATATTATCCGAAAAATTATATTTTGATCAGTCTGTTGGCGCTGTTTATCCCTATGTCGAGATATATCGTGATTTTTGTACTCAGAAACCGTACGGCAATCGATTACGAGGCGTACGTCCGCGCCCGTCGCGAAGCGTATATGCGCCAGCAACAGCAGTATCAGAACCGTTACGGCAATCCTTACAATCAAAATCCCTACACCCAAAACCCTTATAATCAGAATTCTTATAACCGAGATCCGTACGGTAATGCAAATCAGAATACGAATCCGTCGCCGAAACCGGAGGATCCGTTTGAAGAGTTTTCGTCCGAAAAAAAATCGGACGGGGAAAACGGGCAAAACGGTGGTAGCGGAAACAGCGGGGACTTTTTTAACTGATCGAAAAACGAAAACGAAAAAACAACAGCATAAAAACAAGACGAGAAATAAGCGAAAGTTATATTTTTCGCCTTTTTTTATAAAAAAGAACCGCTAAACAGTTTACACGAAGAAGAAGCTGTGATATAATAATATAGTGTAGAGAAAAAAGATATAATTGAAAGTTATGATTAAACCTTTTTGGGAGGAGAAAAATATGATGGAAGAAAATGTATCGGCGATCGCGACGCCTCCCGGGAAGGGCGGCGTTGCTATTATTCGTATCAGCGGAAAGGACCCGCTGGGTATCGCGGCGAAGATGTTTACGCCCGCGGGAAAAGTCAAGGTGGAGGATTTCGAGCCCTACCGTATGTATCCCGGCAGAATCGACGGCGGTAATTTCAGCGATTACGGACTGTGTGTCTATTTCAAAGCCCCGGCGAGCTATACGGGGGAGGACGTCGTAGAGTTTCAATGTCATGGTGGAGAAAGTCTTGCCCGCGGGATACTTAAGCAGACCTTTCGCTTGGGGGCGAAGCCTGCCGGAAGAGGGGAGTTTACCAAACGCGCTTTCCTGAACGGAAAGCTTTCGCTTGCTTCCGCCGAAGGGGTTGCGGATATGATCAACGGCGAATCGGAAGCGGAGGTGAAGGCGGGGTATCTCCTTTACAGCGAAAAGCTGACGAATAAAGCGAGGGAGTTGCAAGCGGAGCTGAAAACGCTGCTTGCGAGCATTGACGTTTCGGTGGATTATCCCGAGGAGGACGTTGAAGAACAGCACGTTGCGGAATTGTCCGTAGCGTTAAAGGGGCTCTGTTCCCGTCTGTCTGCGTTGACGGCTGGGTATGCAGTCGGGAAAAAGATCAAATCGGGCGTGACCGTGGCGATCTGCGGAAAGCCGAACACGGGCAAGAGCTCTCTTTTAAACAGATTGCTGGGATATGAAAAAGCGATCGTTTCTGACGTAGCGGGAACGACCCGCGACGCGGTGGAAGGCGTTTTGGAAATCGACGGGAGAAAATTCAATCTTTATGATACGGCGGGGGTTCGGGAAAGCGGCGACGCGATCGAAAGCATCGGCATTGAACGGGCAGAATCGATCATGCATTCAGCGGACGTAGCGGTTTTTGTCGTCGATTCGGCTGCGGGTTTGAATGAAGAGGACGCGCGTGTGTTGGAGATGATCAAAGGCAAGCCGTTGATCAAGGTCGTTAATAAGATCGATCTTACGCACGACGAAACGGAGACGGACACAGACGTGCTGACTTCGGCGGTTACAGGTGAAGGGATCGAGCAGTTGAAAACGCTTTTGTACGAAAAGAGCTTCGGATCTCGCGGCGAGGATGCGGCGTTTTTGATCGAGGAAAGGCATTACGAAGCGTTGCGTAGGGCGAAGGATGCTTTAAAGCGCGCGATCGCGGCGTGTAAAGATCAGCCTCTTGATCTCATCGGCATTGATGTGAAAGAGGGCTGGGATGCGCTTGGCGAAATCACGGGCGAAACGGCGACGGAGGCGATCATAGAGGAGATCTTCTCCAAATTCTGCGTCGGAAAATAACGGTCAGGTAATGGAAGATAAAGATAGTAAGCAGATAAAAGGGTAAAGGCGGGTTGAAAGGTAATGGTAAATTTAGAATTATATAGGGTGTTTTATACGGTCGCAAAATGTGGGAGCCTCACGCGTGCCGCGGAGGAATTGTACATCTCCCAACCTGCGGTCTCGCAATCGATAAAGCAACTGGAAAATCAGCTGGGGGTGACGTTATTCAATCGAACGCACCGCGGAATGGAGCTTTCCGCGCAGGGCGGCAAGGCGATCTTTGCCGACGTGGAACGGGCGTTGGGCCTCTTTAACGAAGCGGAAAAACGTTTGGAGCAGATGAAAGAAAGCGCAACGGGTACCATTCGTATCGGCGCGAGCGACACGATCTTCGAATATTTTCTGGCGGACAGGATCGTGGAATTTCATGAGAAATTCCCTGCTGTGAAGATCGATTTGCTTGCAGGTTTTACCCCGGACACGATCGCGCAGTTGAAATCGGATAAATGCGACGTTGCGTTCGTCAACCTGCCTATTGCGGAGGATCCCGAATTGCAACTGTACGGTAACTGTATGCGACTGAACGATATCTTTATCGTCAGTGAAAAGTTTCCCGAATTGATCGGGGGGACAGTGTCGCTGTCCGCGTTGAAAAAATATCCGTTGATCCTGATGGATCCGAATACGGTCGCGCGACGTTCGTTGGACAAT
>JBGVRF010000041.1:0-6807 GCA_045128175.1 Candidatus Scatosoma sp. | reverse complement strand
TTTTTTGAATAACTGAGTATACACGCGAACGTCGCCCTTTTCTCCAAGCAGATCAGCATGCTTTTCCAAGATCGGATCAATTTCGCTTTCGATAAATTCCTTGGTCTGCGAAGGTGCCCTGCCGATAAATTTTTTCGCGTCGAGTATATCTTCCAGATGCCCCCAAACAGATTTAAACATTTCGTCTTGCTTGATCAGATCGATGAGATTGTTTTCACCACCTTCCACCTTCACGTTTTTACCTGCTTCCATAGAAAGAACCCGGATCCTTTCGTGCAGTTCCTGACGGTTGCCTCCCGCTTTCACGCATTCCATCATGATATTTTCCGTTGCCATGAAAGGAAGCTCCGCGCGGATATGTTTTGCGATTACTTTTTCATATACGACGAGATTTTCCGCTACGTTCATATAAATGTTCAGGATCGCATCAACCGATAAAAATGCCTGAGCATTGACGATACGGCGATTTGCAGAATCGTCCAGCGTTCTTTCAAACCACTGCGTAGAAGCTGTCAAGGCGCTGTTCATAGGCAACGAAATGACGTATCTTGCCAAAGCGCCGATACGCTCCGAACGCATAGGATTGCGTTTATACGCCATCGCCGATGAACCGATCTGATTCTTTTCAAAAGGCTCCTCGATTTCTTTCATATTTTGCAAAATTCGAATATCATTTGAGAATTTGTAAGCGCTCTGCGCTATTTGTGACAGTACGCACAGAATATTGTAATCGAGCTTTCTGGGATAAGTTTGCCCCGTAACACCATATACTTTATCGTAGCCCATTTTCGCCACAACACGCTTTTGCAACTCTTTCACTTTTTCTTCGTCGCCGTTAAACAGCTCCATGAAGCTTGCTTGCGTACCCGTCGTTCCTTTCACGCCACGGAGCTTGATACAAGCCTTTGCGTGCATGAGGTTTTCATAATCCATTTCGAGATCCTGCAACCAAAGCGTTGCGCGTTTGCCAACGGTCGTCAGCTGTGCGGGCTGTAAATGTGTAAAGCCGAGCGTGGGAAGATCTTTATATTTCAACGCAAATTTTTTCAGCTTGTCCATTACATTGACAAGCTTTTTCAAAATGATGTCCAACGCTTCGTCGAGCATAATGGCCTCCGCGTTGCAGTTTACAAAGCAGCTTGTTGCTCCGAGGTGAATGATCGGCATTGCCTTTTTTGCGTACGCGCCGTATGCCTTTACATGTGCCATAACGTCGTGACGGACTTCTCTTTCGAATTTTGCCGCCAGTTCATAGTCGATATCATCGGCGTATTGTTTCAGCTCGTCTACCTGTTCCTGCGTAATGTTGAGCCCCAGCTCCATTTCTGATTCCGCCAAAGCGATCCAAAGTTTTCTCCAAAGCTTAAAACGTTTTTCGTCGGAAAAAGCGTGTTGCATTTCTTTGCTTGCGTAACGGGTAATCAAGGGATTCGTATAAATACTGTTATCTGTCATAATGTTTTCCTTTTATGCTTTAATCGGTTCTGCGTACGTTGCGCCGAACGTTTCCGCCGAGACTTTTTTCATTTTCTGTTCTTCGTAAGGCTTATCGTACCAATCTGTTTTCGTGTTGGCGATCTCGTCAACAACTTCTATCCCCTCGATTACCGCACCGAAAGCCGCGTACTGACCATCGAGATAATCTGCGTCCTCGTGCATCACAAAAAACTGCGAACCTGCTGAATCGGGATGCTGTGCGCGAGCCATGGACAACACGCCCCGAAGATGTTTAACGTCATTCTGCGTAAAGCCGTTACCGGAAAATTCGCCTTTAATATGATAACCGGGGCCGCCTGTACCCGTACCATTGGGATCACCGCCTTGGATCATAAATCCTGCAATCACCCGATGGAAAATAAGTCCGTCGTAATAGCCCTTATTGACAAGAGATAAAAAGTTATTTACCGTATTAGGCGCTTTTTCGGGATAAAGCTCCGCTTTAAACGTCTTTCCGTTTTGCATCTCAAAAGTAACGATAGGATTGCTCATAATAAAATTTTACTTCCTTTATAATAATTTTTATTCTTCTTGATATTTCTCTACTTTTACGTTTGCTTCACTGAAGAGCTGAATAGAAAACTCGTCGGGATAGCCGTTCTTATAAACCACGCGCGTAATGCCCGCATTGATGATCATCTTCGCACATATCACGCAAGGCTGATGCGTACAATACAGCGTGGCGCCATTGATATTGATTCCGTATTTCGCCGCCTGAATAATGGCATTTTGCTCTGCGTGAACGGCAAAGCACAACTCGTGCTTTGTACCGCTGGGAATCTCGAGTTTACGACGAAGTCACTCTTCTTTCTCTTCACAACTTCTGATGCCTGCGGGCGCTCCGTTGTAACCGGTAGTCATAACGCGTTTGTCTTTAACGATGACCGCGCCGACGTGACGGTTTTCCTGATAGCAACTTGACCAGGTCGCAACCGTTTCCGTAAGCTGCATAAATCGCTTATCCCATTTGTCCATAAAGCATTCTCCTTGGTATTTTCTGTTACCGACTTAAATTATAACATATTTTTTTTAGAAATGCAATCCTTTAAAATGTATTTTCTCAGCTTCAAACGTTTTTTGCATGAAAATATTCCGAAAAAAATTATCCTGAAATTTCCTTTTTCCTGTTTGATTGTTGCAAGAAACTGTTTATAATATATGCGTAAAAAATAACGGCGCATAAAATACGCCATCATTCGGAGGATTTTATTATGAATATCAAACCTTTGTTCGACAAAGTAGTTGTCTAAAGCGTAACAGTCGAAGAAAAAACCAAGAGCGGCTTTTTCCTTCCCACTTCCGCGCAGGAAAAACCTCAGACCTGTCAGGTCGTTGCAGTCGGCCCCGGCGGAATCATCGACGGGAAAGAGATCGTCATGCAGGTTAAAGTCGGCGATAAAGTACTTTGCTCCAAGTATGCGGGCTCCAACTTTAAAGTGGACGGTAAAGAATTTACTATTATCAAACAGAGCGATATCCTCGCGATCGTCGAAGACTGAGCGATACTTAAAGCAAGCAATTATAATTGATTAAGGAGATAAAAATCATGGCTAAACAGATCAAATACGGAGAAGATGCAAGAAAAGCCCTTGAAGCGGGCGTAAACGTATTGGCGGATACCGTCAAAATCACTCTTGGCCCCAAAGGCAGAAACGTAGTTCTTGATAAAAAATTCGGTGCTCCCCTCATCACTAACGACGGGGTTACGATCGCAAAAGAGATCGAACTTAACGACCCGTTTGAAAATATGGGCGCGCAATTGGTAAAGGAAGTTTCCACAAAGACCAACGACGTCGCGGGAGACGGTACGACAACGGCTGTCGTTCTGGCGCAAGCGATCGTTCGCGAAGGCTTAAAAAATCTTGCGGCGGGCGCAAATCCTATTATTCTCAAGGACGGTATCAAAAAGGCCGTTGATGCGACAGTCGAACACCTCAAAGGCATTTCCAAATCCGTTGAAAGCCCCAAAGCAATTGAACAGGTTGCGGCTATTTCCGCAGGTGACCCCGAAGTTGGCGCTTTGATTGCAAAAGCGATGGAGATCGTAGGCAAGGATGGCGTCATTACCGTAGAAGAAGGTAAATCTATGCATACCGAGCTGAATACTGTGGAAGGTATGCAATTTGACCGCGGTTACGCGTCCGCTTATATGGTTACGAATACGGATAAAATGGAAGCGGTTCTCGAGAACCCTTACATCCTTATTACAGACAAAAAGATCTCCAATTTGCAGGAGATTCTTCCTGTGATCGAACCTCTTGCGCAGCAGGGCGCAAAGCTTCTCATTATCGCAGAAGACGTGGAAGGCGACGCGTTGGCGGCTCTTATTGTCAATAAGTTGAAAGGCGTATTCAATTCCGTTGCGGTAAAAGCTCCCGGTTTCGGTGACAGAAGAAAAGATATGCTTCGCGATATCGCAGTGCTTACCGGCGGCGAAGTCATCTCCTCTGATCTCGGTTTGGAATTTAAAGACGTTACCCCAGATATGCTTGGTAGAGCAGCAACCGTACGCATCGATAAAGAAAACACCACTATCGTTGGCGGCGCAGGTGAAACGGAAGATATCAAAGCGCGTATCGCTTCTATTAAATCGCAGATCACGGAAACAAAATCCGATTACGACAGAGAAAAATTGCAAGAACGCCTTGCGAAATTGGCGGGCGGCGTTGCAGTCATCAGCGTAGGTGCTGCAACCGAAGTGGAAATGAAAGAAAAGAAACTCCGCATCGACGACGCGTTGGCTGCTACCCGCGCAGCAGTGGAGGAAGGTTACGTTCCCGGCGGCGGCAGCGCACTCCTCTCTGCTGTTCCCGTGATCAAGAAACTGGTTGCTACGCTCAGCGGCGATGAAAAGACGGGCGCTGCAATCGTGCTGAAAGCGTTGGAAGAACCCATTAGACAGATCGCGAAAAACGCAGGTTTGGACGGCTCGGTCATCGTCGATAAAGTGCTTTCTTCCAAGAAAGCAAACTGCGGCTTCGACGCGCTTAACAACAGATATTGCGATATGGTTGAAAGCGGTATCATCGATCCGACGAAGGTCACTCGTTCGGTATTGCAGAACGCAGCTTCTGTTGCTTCTACCCTCCTTACCACGGAAAGTATCGTAACGGATATCCCTACCCCTCCTGCTCCTATGGCTCCTGCAGGCGGTGATATGGGCGGTATGTATTAAGATTATTCAAGACTATTTCTTTAAAATAGCACACCTCCTAAAAAACAAAAGAGCGGCTACATTTTGTAACCGTTCTTTTGTTATATTTTGAGGGCTTTTCATACCATATTCTCCAAAATGAGCTTGTCCGCGACCAATGCGATAAATTCGCTATTCGTCGGCTTTTCCGAGCCGAGATAGATTCTTGCGCCGAAAATTGCGTTGATCGCATCGATACGCCCTCTGTTCCAAGCTACTTCTATGGCGTGGCGGATCGCTCTCTCCACTTTACTTGCCGTTGTCGAGAATTTTTTCGCGATAGACGGATACAATTCTTTGGTAACGCTGTTAATGATGTACGGACGTTCGATCGTCATTTTGATCCCTTCGCGCAAATATCCGTAACCTTTGATGTGCGGCGGAATCCCGATCGAAATGAAAATTTCGCTTATCTTTTCCTCCAACGTTACCGGTTTACGCTTAGCCACGGCATAATCTTTCTCTTTTGAGGGCTTGTCCTTCATGATCTCTCTGATCCGTTCAAGCGCCGCGGAAATGGAAAAAGGCTTGACAAGATAATAACATGCCCCGTCAGACATCGCTTTTTCAATCAATGCGTCATTAGCATTGCCGGTTGCAACAATCTTCGCATTTGCCCACGTCTTTTTTACGGTCTGAATAACACCGCTGCCGTCCGTGCCCTTTAAAAACATACCCACAACGACCAGATCGGGTTTAAGACGCAGAATTTCTTCGATCCCTTTGTCCCCGTCATCGCCGGCGTAAAGAATATTGAAATCTTTACTTTCGCCGAACGCTTCTTTCAGCTGTCCCAAAACAGCAGTATTTGATTCTAATAAAATTACTGAATTCGCTCTCATATCATGTGCCTCCAAAAGATTTTTACAAAACCTATTTTTGTTTTGTGACTCCATTATACTACAAAATTTTCTTTAAGTAAAGCATATTTTTACAATATTCAATATTTTTTGTTCAAAAATCTAAGATATTTTACAATAATCATTAAAAAACCGTCGAACTTTGTCGAAAAGCACAATTTTAAAGGCAATGTCGTATCAACGACATTGCCTATTTTCATCAAAATTATTTTATGCGTGTGTTTCATCAATATATTCGTCATACGTAACCTGACGATCATACGTCTTGGTTTCGTTGATCTCGATAATACGGTTTGCAACGGTATTCATCAATTCCTGGTCGTGTGAGGTCAAAAGCATACATCCTTTATAATGGCTGAGACCATTATTGAGCGCCGTGATCGATTCCAGATCAAGATGGTTTGTAGGTTCGTCGAAAATAAGGAAATTGCTGCCTTCCAGCATCATTTTTGCAAGCATACAACGTACTTTTTCGCCGCCGGACAGCACTTTTGCTTTTTTCAACGCCTCTTCGCCGGAGAACAACATTCTACCCAACCATCCGCGAAGATATTCTTCATAGTGATCATTGGAATACTGCGACAGCCATTCAACGAGATTGAGATCACAACCCAGGAAATACTCGTTGTTATTCTGCGGAAAATAGGAAACGGAAATCGTTTTACCCCATTTGACCGTCCCCGAATCGGGTTGTTCCTTGCCCGTGAGAATATCATAAAGCATAGTCAGCGTTGTGCTCTTGTCTGACACGATACCGATTTTCTCATCATGCTGAACGGTAAAGGAAAGATCCTTGAAATACCCCTCTTTCGTTAAATTTTCGACGATAAGAATATCATTTCCGATATCTTTTTCGAATTTAAAATCAATAAACGGATATTTACGTAAAGACGGCTTAAAATCATTGATCGTAAGTTTCTCCAATTCCTTTTTACGCGAAGTAGCTTGCCGGGATTTGGAAGCGTTTGCCGCGAAACGGGCGATGAATTCCTGCAATTCTTTCGCGCGTTGTTCCGCTTTTTTGTTCTGTTCCTTTTGTTGACGGGCAAGTAATTGGCTAGTCTGATACCAGAAATCGTAGTTACCCACATACATATTGATCTTACCGAAATCCACGTCGCAGATATTGGTGCAAACCTTATTGAGGAAGTGACGGTTATGAGATACGATTATGATGGTATTTTCAAAATCCATCAGATAATTTTCCAGCCACCTTACCGTCTTGATATCGAGGTTATTCGTAGGCTCGTCTAAGAG
>JBGVRF010000040.1:0-9098 GCA_045128175.1 Candidatus Scatosoma sp. | reverse complement strand
CTCGTATAAGAAAAAAAGCGTCTAAAGACGCTCCTTTCAAAGAAATTTTTAAAATTTTGTACCGTTTTGGTTCTGATAAAATTTTTTTATTTTTTCCGCGACGGTCTGCCCAGTCGCGCCTTCGCCAAACAGTTCATTCATACCGAGAATCTGATCGGGCGACAGATAGCTGATATTTTCTCCGGTCATAAAAGAACAAAGGGAAGTAAGCTGTGGTTTGTTATCTTGAACGGGGATCAAGTCATACCCGCCGAGCGCGCACCACTGACAACAATCGAGCGTTGCGCCGCTTACCATCGAATATAGTTTTACGTTGTTACCACCGACCGATGAGTAGACGAAAAAGGTGTTAAACTCCGAAAGATACTGTCGTAACGCCGCGCCGTCGTCGGGCGTTGGTGCAGCTGTGATCTCGTCGTAAAGCAACACGGGCAAGTTGACCGTCTCTCCCGTTTGCAAACAGCCGTAATAATCTTCCTCCACTGTGCATTGCAGCACGAGATAACGACTTTCTATATGCGGTGCGTAATCGGGTGGCATTTCGCCGTTTGTTTCCGTTGTATATTGAGCAACGACGTATTGCGTCTGAACAACGGCGTCCGCCATTGAGGGAGCGTCGTCCGAATAGATATCTTCCAGTAATTTTTTTACCGTCAATTTTGCAAAAAAGCTGTTTGTCGTCAATGGGTAATACAGCTCGGCGGTCGGATAGGGATCTACGTCTGCTTTCGGTTCGTCATTTTCGGAGTCTGTTCCGTTTTGACCGTCCGGCAAACTGCAACCAACGAAGCCGAAAGCCAAAAAGCCTGCCGTCAATAAAGCGAATATTTTTTTCATAATTTTACCTCCTTACCCATAAAGACAGGAAAAGGAGGCGTTTGGTCACCGATATTAAAAAAAATTTTCGTTCAACGTTTCTATTTACTTCATAAAGGCTCCGAAAACGTGAGGTCTTAGGCGAACAAAATCAAAGTTTTTGCGGAAAGAAGCTCATAAAAGCAAAACGAAGGTTTTGCGACTTTACGCCTTTGGCGTTGCTCGCTCCCCGAGGGAGCGCAAGGCGAAGCCTTGCTTTATTGGGGCTTCTTTCGTGGGCTCTGCCCACATCCCGCAAGAAACTGAGTTTTTTGACTTCCTAACTAGATCCAACGGTACGTTGGTCAGCGGATCAATCTTCCAGATATTGCGAAACCGTATACGATAATCTGTCCAAAACGTCCTCTATCTCGCCAAACAGCATACAGCCGGCCGCGCGAACGTGTCCACCGCCACCATACGTGCCTGCGATTTTATTTACGTCCGCATAGTTTTTGGAACGTAAAGAGATCTTATATTGGCCTCGCTTCACCTCAAGGAGTGACGCCGCAACCTCGACTGTGTCCACGTTCAAAGGAAAATCGACAAACCCTTCCGTCATGCCGTGGTCCGCGCCGCATTCTTCCATTGCTTTCTGCGTGATCACGATCGCCGCAAACCGCTCGTCGTGATAAAACCGCATACCACTCATCACTTTTCCGTGTAATGTCGCACGCGCCCTGGGCTGCTTCTTGAAAAGATTATAGGTATAATATCCGATATCCGCGCCAGCTTTTACTAACTGCGCCGCCAATAAAAACGCCTCTTCATTCACGTCGTCATGTGAAAAATTGCCCGAGTCGGTAAGCAGACCGATCAGCAGATATTCCGATGTTTTTCTATCAAACGGGGCACCCAGGTATGAGATGAGCTTTGCGATATTCATACAATTTGCCGCGCATTCGCGTACGTAATTAAACTTCGCATAATGGGTATTCGAAACATGATGATCCACGTTTAGGGTATCAATCCTTTTGCGTTTTGCAATATCGAACGTCTCCGAAAGCGAACCGAAACGCCCCTCCTCCGCACTGTCCACCGCTATGAGCAGATCATATTCTCCCTCGGGCTTCTTTTTGATCTTTTCTATCCCCTCTATAAAGGCAAGATTGGACGGGATCTCCGATTCAACGCATACCTGGTTGCGGATTTTTAAAAAATCCAACGCGCAGGATAATGCCAACGAGCAACCGAACGCGTCGCCGTCCGGACGCATATGCGTGAAAATGACCACACTTTTCGCCTGCTTGATCCTATCCGCGATCTGTTGTAAGGTATATTCCATATTTCCTCCTATATTCAGTAAATGCGTTGCAGAAAAACCGCAACGCATTCTCTTTTTCGTAAACAAAAAATTTTCGCTTTTTTACTCTTCGTCGTCCGTTTTGTCCGCCGGTGTCGAATAGGTAATGGTTTTAAACAATTCATCCATCTTCGCACCGTATACCATGCTACCGTCCATGCGAAAAGTAAGCGTAGGCACGGTACGCGTGTGCATCACCTGCGCCAGCTCGTGACGGATAAACCCTGCGTTTTCCTGTAAAATTTCAAAAGTACGCTTGGTATCCGCGTCCGCTCCCGCGCCGTAGATACTGACGTAAACGATCGCCGTTTTCAGATCCGGCGCCACGTCCGCTTCCGTAACGGATACCAGTCCCTTAAAATCGGGAGCTTTATCCTTCAGCCGACGGATGATAACGCTGATCTCTTTCTGATATTCGCCGTTTAATCTCGAAGTTCTCGAAACTTTCATTACGCTTTGATCTCCTCCGTAACGTAACATTCGATGATATCGCCGATGCGGATCTCGTTAAAGCCCTCGATCGCGCAACCGCATTCGTAGCCGTAATTGACCTCTTTCACGTCGTCCTTGAAACGTTTTAACTGCTTGACGCCGCCTTCGCAGATCATGATATCCTCACGATAGATACGAAGTTTGCCACCACGGACGATCTTGCCGTCCAAAACGTAACAGCCTGCAACCGTACCCACGCCCGTGATATTGAACGTTTGACGCACTTCACATTTACCCGTGAGCGTTTCTTTGAGCTTAGGCGCAAGCATACCTTTGAGTGCCGCCTGCATATCGTCAATGAGCTCGTAAATGATACGATAGCTTCTTACGTCTACTTTCGACTGCTCCGCAAGCTTCTTCGCCTTCGTATCCGGACGGACGTTAAAGCCGATGATGATCGCGTTCGCGCTGTCGGCGAGCATGACGTCCCCTTCGTTGATCGCGCCCGCCGCCGAGTGAATGACCTTCACGCGTACTTCTTCATTGGAAAGCTTCTCAAGCGACTGCTTGACAGCCTCTACGCTACCTTGAACGTCGCCCTTGACAATAAGATTGAGCGTTTTGATCTTGCCCTCTTCCACTTGCGCGAATATATCGTCGAGGGAAACGCGGCTCTGCTCTTTGATCATGCTTTCACGCTCGCGGTTCTTTCTTTCTTCCTGTACCTGCTTCATCAACGCCTGATCGACCGCCATGATTGAATCGCCTGCGTTGGGAACGTCTTCAAAACCGAGAATGGAAACTGCCATCGAAGGCCCTGCGCTCTTGACCGCTCTGCCCTTGTCGTCGAACATCGCGCGGACACGGCCCATGGTCGTACCGGACAAGATATTGTCGCCCGTTTTAAGCGTACCCGTTTGAACGATGATACTTGCAACAGGACCTTTGCCTTTATCAAGCTTCGCTTCGATGATCGTACCTTTCGCCTGACGATCGGGGTTGGCTTTAAGCTCTTGCATTTCCGCAACAAGATTGACCGAATCGAGCAGATCGTCGATACCCATACCCGTTTTTGCGGAAACGGGCACGATCATCGTGTCGCCGCCCCATTCTTCGGGAACGAGTTCATGTTCGATCAGCTGCTGCTTTACTCGATCGGGATTGATCTCATATTTATCCATTTTGTTCATGGCGACAATGATAGGAACGTTTGCTGCCTTCGCGTGGTTGATCGCTTCCACCGTTTGGGGCATGATACCGTCGTCCGCCGCAACGACAAGGATAACGATATCCGTTACCTGCGCACCGCGCGCACGCATCGCCGTAAACGCCGCATGGCCGGGCGTATCGATGAAGGTGATCTGTTTTCCCTTCGCCGTGACCGTGTACGCACCGATACTCTGCGTGATGCCGCCCGCTTCACCGCTCGTGACCGACGTAGAACGGATCGCGTCGAGCAAGGACGTCTTACCGTGGTCGACATGGCCCATTACCGTAACGACAGGCGCGCGTGTAACCAGCTTGCTTTCGTCTTCTTGCGAAGTGGTATCCATTAGCACTTCCTCCGCAGTCTTTTCGGGCTTGTATTCAAGATCAATCCCCATATCCGCCGCCATGAGCGCCGCATTTTCATAATCGATGGAATCGTTGATCCCTTTCATGATCCCCTCTTTAAACAAGCGCTTGGTGATCTCTACCGCGGATACACCGAGCTTCTCGGAAAGGACTTTCAAAGGAATATCCTGCGTCGTAACGACTGCGTGTTCGATCTTGACCGTAGGCATCTCCTGACGCTTTTGCTTCTTGGGCGAGCGCATCTTTCTGTAACCGCTCTTATCTTCGTCGAAATCCTCCACCGTCATACCTTGCTGTTTGACAAGCGTACGCTTGGACAGAGGTTTTTTTTCACTGTACGTCTTTTCGAACGTCTTTTTCTTTGCAGGAGCGGAGAAGGACTTTGTATCTCTGCTCGGCGTAATCGGCGCCGAAATCGGTGCACCGCCCATAGGCCGAGAGGGTCTTACACCCGTTCCGCCCTGTGCGGATCTATTGCCGTTAAACGGTCTATCCCCTTGAGGACGGGGAGGTCTGTCCCCTTGGGGTCTGGGTCGGTAAGTCGAGCCGGAAGGACCCGAAGACGAATTCGAAGTAAGATCTACGCCCGGTTTCGCCACATATACGCCCTGTTCCTGACCATTTCTGAAATATCTGGGCGCTCTGGGCGCTGCGGGACGCGTTTCCGTTTTGGGCGCAAACATTCTCTGTTCCGTCTTTTCCACCGGTTTTTCGACGGGCTTTTCCGCTACCTTTTCAGGCTGCTTTGCAGGCTTCACCTCCGCGCTTGCTCCCTTCTTCGGCTTTTCCTGTTTCGATTCTGCCTTTTCAGGCTCTTTTTCGACGGTTTTTTCCGCCTTCTCTTCCGTCTTTTCTTCCGCTTTTACGGCAACCTTTTCCATAGGTTTTTCTTCCTGCTTGGTTTCCACCTCGACAGGCACCGCCTCTATGGGCTTTTCGGGCTCCTTTTTCTTCGTTGCCTTTTTCGGTTTTTCGGGCGCGGGCTCTGCCGCTACCGGTTCGGAAGGCGCTTCAACCGCCGCCTTTTTCTCCTCCTTTTCGGGAACGATCGGTTCTGTTTTTTCCGCCTTCTCAGCTTCCTGCGCCGCGCGGAGTTCTTCTTCTGCCTTTACGGCTGCTTCCGCTGCATCGCGTTCCGCCTTTTCAGCTTCCAGAACGGAAAGTTTCTTTAAAATTTCCGAAAGGTTTCTTTCTGTGGATGAAAGACGTTTCTGCAAGCCTCCCAGCTGCTTATCGTCCAAAAGTCCTAAAATCTTCTCCACATTCTCGTATTTTTTTGCCATAGGTTCAGTTGTTTCCTCCCGAATATAATTTGAATTGCGGTTCGCTGTCCAAAACGGAGAGTATCGCCGCAGCAAGATGTTCATCCGTAACGGCCACTGCCTTAACGGCAGGGCGGTGTAAATATTCTCCCAAAACGCCCTCGTCTGTCTTTACTAACGGACAGGCAAATTTTTCCTTCGCTTTAAGCAAGAGCTTAAAGGAATTTTCGCCGAGCGCGCCGTCAGAAAGGATCAGACGTACGCCCTTTTTCTGTTTTTCCACGTTATCCACGCCGAACAGGAGCTTTCGCGAACGGATACAAAACCCCAAATAGGTTTCGATTTTACTTTTCCCCAAAAGCTTCCTCCTCCACGCCCTGATACACTTCGGGATTGACGTTTGCCGAAAACACTTTATGCAACAATTTTTTGTCCGTCAGTTTTTTCAGACATTCGCCGCTTCCACATATATATGCGCCTCTACCGGGCGCTTTTCCCGTCGGATCGGCGGATATTTCCCCGTCCGCATTTCTGACTACACGCGTCATTTCCTGCTTTGGCTTCATCTCCCGACAAGCTATGCACATACGCATGGGAACGTTTTTCTTCTTGGGCATAACGACTCCTTAATAAAGTAAATAGGCAACGTCGCGTTGCGGTCGATCTTTTCTATCATTCCTCAGAGAAGAAAAGCCTTTCTTCTCATCAAGCCGTATCGCTTTTATGGGTATAATAGCCGTAAATCGAAGCTTTTGGCTACATCATGGATCATTTTACCGTTATTCTTCGGTTTCCCCGACGATTTCATCAACCGATTCGCCGTTTTCTTCCGCTTCCATCTCCGCAAGCACCGTAGCCGCTTCGGGCGAAGACGCGCTCTTCACGTCGATCTTCCAACCTGTCAATCTTGCCGCTAAGCGCGCGTTCTGTCCGTCTCTACCGATCGCCAAAGACAGCTTGTCGTCAGGCACAATCGCCATTGCACTGCGTTCGCCACGGGCAGTGACCGAAAGCACCGTCGCCGGCGACAACGCCTTATAGATAAACGCCAAAGGATCCTCGTTCCAAAGAATGATATCTATCTTTTCGCCTCCGAGCTCTTCCACGACCGCGTTTACTCTCGCGCCGCGATTACCTACGCAAGCACCGACAGCATCCACGCGCGCATCGGTGGAGAAAATCGCCATCTTTGTACGGTGACCGGGTTCACGCGCTATCTCTTTGATCTCGACGATGCCCTGTGCAATCTCGGGCACCTGTTCCTCAAAAAGCTTTTTCACCAATCCCTGCGCCGTACGGGATACGACAATCTGCGAATTTTTTCCGCTGTTTTTAACGCGCTTTACGAACACCTTTAATCTGTCGCCGACGTTATAGCGTTCAGTAGGCGTTCTGTCCTGCGGAGGCATGACCCCTTCAATCTTTTTATCGCCCAGCTCAACGTAGACGTTTCTTTCGTCTATCTTGCGAATAACGCCTTCCATCAACTCGCCTTCCTTATCCGAAAATTCGGAGAACGTGTTGTCGCGTTCCGCTTCGTGGAGCTTTTGCAAAATGACCTGCTTTGCAGTCTGCGCGGCAATACGTCCGAAATCTTTGGGAACAAAAGTCTTGACAATGGTATCGCCCACTTGATATTCGGGGTTTAATTCCTGCGCGTCCTCAAGCGAAATTTCCTTGTCTTTATCCTCGACGATCTCCACGACGTAACGAGTGGCCTTAAATTCGATCGTGCCCCTTTCTGCATCGAGAGAAACCGCGATCTCTGCGCCGCCGTCAAACTGTTTTTTATACGCGGACGCAAGCGCGTTTTCCAACGTCGCTATAAACGATTCTTCGCTGATCCCCTTTTCTCTTACCAGATCGGTAAGCGCCGCAAAAAACTCCTTGTTTTCCATGATTTTAAATCTCCTGTTGAATTTCGTGATTTTATTTATATCGATTATTTTTATATTTATTCGTCAATCCCATCGAAATCGATTGCCCGACATATTTTCGCTATTTTTGCGATTTCCAACTTCAACGTTTCTTTTTTATCTTGCAATTCGACACAATTCCCGTCATACCCTACAAGCGTCGCTTCGAAAAATTTCTTGCCTTTGAGCGGGGCAAACAGTTTGACTTCCACCTTCTCGCCCATACACTTGCTAAAATCCCGCGCTGTTTTGAGCGGTCTGTCCAGCCCGGGGCTGGAAACGTTGAGCGTGTACGGCTGCCCAAACGTGGGATCTACATCGTCCAAAACGGAATCGATAACGCGGTGGAATTTTTCGCACGTATTCAAATCCACGCCTCCCTCCACGTCTATATACACGGTCAACGCGGGTGCTTTGCCCTGTTTGAATTCCACTTCGACGATTTCAATCTGCATTTCGTTCGCAATCGGTTGCAACGCGTTTTGAATTTCTTCTACGGATTTTATTTTCATGTTTCTCCTTAAAATCGGGCAAGTTTTTGCCCCTTACAGCAAGATTGAGAGTGGCGAACCACTCTCAATACTCATTACCGAACTATTAAGTATCTTTATTATACCATTATTATCCGAAAAAAGCAAACGTTTTACACGGCTTTTCCCGATTTTTTTCTTTCGCTTTTGTATTTAAACGCCGTAATATTCCGTCAGCATACGTTTGAGCACTTCGATTTGTTGCCGTATCGCCGCGCCCTTATCCGTTTGCTTGACGAGAATACGTTTTTCATAACTGACTAACTGCCGTACTTCGCTTTTCAAATCGGCGTAATGCTCCAGCACCTCGGCCCGCGAAAATTCGGGCGCATGGCTGACGAGATACAGTCCTTCCGAATTGTTGATGAGCGTGTATCCGCCAATCCCCGTCTTTTTATGATATGCCTTGGACAAGCCGCCGTCAATCGTGATATGGCGGCAATTTCCGCTCTCCGGCGTTTCCCCGTCCTTCACCTTAACGGGCATATGCCCGTTGACTATCACCGAATATTTCCCACTCAAGCCGAACTCGGCAAGCACCTTCAGACAAAACGTCTCGTCCTTGATGTATTCGTAATAAGGATCCTTGTTTTCCTTTTCGGAAAAGCCACGGAAATACTTGGTGTATACGCACATTTTATCCCGTCCGTATAACGGCGATTTTTTACCGCACCAAAGATACCACATGAAATCGCGGGAATATCTGTCACCACCCGCCGCCGCACGGACAAGCGAGTCCAGTCTGTCGTATAAAGCCTTGCCTCTGTACGTTTTGTCCCCCACCGTAACGGCGGAAAACTCTCCGTTTTTCTCAGTCGGCACGCACCCATGCATAAGCAGATTTCCGTTGAACGTCTTATACATGCTTCCTTTTTTCAGCAGAAAATCGACGTGCCCTTTCAAGCGCTTGTTGTTTTTAAACTCGGCGGTAAGTAAATCAATTAACGCCCGCTCTTTTTCCGTCAGCTCGCACGACGGGTATAAGATACGATCATCCATACCGAACTCTGCGTGCCGCTTTATCAGTTCGTTTTCCACTTTCAACTGAATGACGGTGATTGCCTTCGTCATCTTCGCAAGCAGATCGTTCTTTTCGAAGTCGCTCTCCCCACCGTACACGTCGGAAATTTGGAATGCGGCGCAAGAGTCGTTTCCGTATTCCCCGAGCGCAAACACCATCAATGGTCTCAAATTAATGCCGTAATTTTCAATCACTTGCAAATTG
>JBGVRF010000039.1:0-8506 GCA_045128175.1 Candidatus Scatosoma sp. | reverse complement strand
TGATTCTGATCCTTATTTAGATAGAATAAATGCTGGAGGACAAGGTTGTTCTAAAATTGGGACGGATGACGGTGTATATGATGAGATTTTTAATAGGACTCCATTATCTGATGTAACTGGAATAGGACAAGCGATTCCATTAGTTGTGGATGGAACAATAAGTTTTATAAATCAATTTGCATACGATGATATAGTGGATGATATTTCTCTTACATGGGGAACGTTTTCGGCAACGCAAGCACGTACGGATATTGATGAGGGAAAACCTATTGTATTGGGAATGGATTTGTTGCTTGAAGGGAATATGCATGTTGTGCTTGCATATGGTTACGCTAAATTGGATGGCGTTGACGGTTTTTTAGTTCATTATGGTTGGGGTGATATAGGGACATTAGTTTGGGTGCCAGAGAATTTGTTTGGTTTTCAAGTAAGAATGGATGTTAATCATGTACATGATTTAACTGCCACTGGAACTATTGTCAATAAGTATGCTCAAGAGTTGTTGTGCGCTGAATGTGGATATAAAACTCTAGATATGTTATATAACACCGAGGCCTCGACAATAACGAGCATTAGATATACTATATCAAATAATCTAGCTATTCCTAGTTCTATTGATTACTATTATGAGGACACTGCAACATTTGCCAGTCAATCAATAGCTTCAATTGGAAATTCAGTCTTTGCTAACCAAACGCAAATTACGAGCATAACTTTACCTAATACAGTTACAAGTATCGGGCATGATGCATTTGCCGGGTGTACAAATTTATCTTCAATTTCATCGTTGAATTACATAACGCTCATTGGCGACAGAGCGTTTAAAGATTGCGCGGCATTAACGAATATCACGATACCGGCAGGATTGGCAAATATAGGCGCAGGTGCATTTGCCGGGTGTAATAGCTTAAATATAAGCGTTAATGCAAATAATCCGAATTATAGTGTGCAAGGAAACGTCTTGTATAATAAGGCAAAAACCCAAATTATAGCCTCTGGAGATATTGCGGCGAATATAACGATTCCGAAAACGGTAACGGAAATAGGGGCATATGCATTTTATTCTAATGATAACTTGGGAAAAATACATATCTATGGAACGCCTACCATTGGAAATTTTGCATTTTTCGAGTGCGAGAATTTAGAGGAAGTATATTTCTATTCGTATACAGTGCCTACAATGGGAACGAGTGCGTTTACAAATAATACGTTTACGTTATATGTTCCGCATAGCAAGCAAAGTTTATACAATACGGTTTTTGTTGGTTATACGCATAGTATCGATTCAATACCCATTGTCGTAACGTTTATGAAGGACGGAGAGGTATATGAAACACTCAGTACGTATTACGGAGCAAATATCATAGATCTTACGGATCCGTTTAAGGAAGGATATATCTTTAACTATTGGACGGATGATAGCGGCAATACCTATCAAAACGGTGGGATTTGGGACAGCGCGGAAAATTTAACCGTAGAGGCGAATTGGACGGCGCGGCAGTGTTACATTAATTTTGTCGGTTATGGAACCGAGGAAATAGCAGACAAGCTTGTTACATATGACGAACCGATTGGAGAATTGCCCGTACCCACTTCATCGGGGCCTGTCTTTATGGGCTGGAAAGACGAACATGATGTATATTACAATGCCAATGATATTTGGAAGAGAACAAGTAATTTAACATTGACGGCAGATTTCAATGGGATTGAAGACGGGAACGTAGTATTATATAATGTTGTCTTAAACCAAGATTCAGGAACTGGCGGTTCGGACACTGTGAGCGCGGAATACGGTGCACCGATGCCGTCGGCAACTGCGCCTACAAGAACGGGATATACATTCCAAGGATATTATACAGAAACAAACGGTGGAGGCGTGCAATACTACAATGCGGATATGAGTAGTGCGCGGAATTGGGATATAGCGTCGGATAAGACGTTATACGCATACTGGTTGGCCAATACATATACTGTAACTTTTGAAAAGCAAGGTGGCAGTGGCGGTTCTTCAAGTGTTACGGTGAGTTATGGTTCGTCTATGCCTACAGCCACGGCGCCTACAAAGTTGGGATATACTTTTATGGGATACTATGTTGGTATAAATTCCACAGGAGCTAAATATTATGATGCCGATATGTCAAGTGTAAACATATGGACTGAGACCTCTGATACCACGTTGTATGCATATTGGGTAAAAACAGACTATACTATAACATTGGTGCTTTATGATGGTATAACGGATGAAGTTACCGTTAATTACGGCGAAAAAATTGAGGTGGATTATGCGCCTTATCGCGAACATTACGAATTTGTCGGTTATTATTCGGCTGAGGACGGTGGCGGTATTTGTTATGTGAGGGGAGAGACGCAACTGATCGGCGGTTTATATCAAATGAAAGCAATAAGCACCTCAAACACGTGGCGAACGGATAGAAATGGTACTCTATATGCCTATTGGGTACGTATTCAAGAAAATATCCAGTACGATGTAATAAGTATGGATGAGGGGTATTTGGATCCGCAGACGGTCAATCTGACAAGCGGGCAACAAACTACCCTTACAGCGCCGTCTCTTGACGGATATACGTTCGACCATTGGACGATAAACGGCGTTACGTACACTACACCGTCGGTAACGTATACGTTTACTTTACATAGAAGTTATGTAACGGGCGAGATTACTATTTATCATTATACCGGAGGCTCGGCAACGTACAGCGACGGATATATGTCAATATCTTTCCAAAAAAACGCAGATGACGGCAGTTGTGTTGCGGCAGGAACGCTGATCACGCTTGCGGACGGTAGGCAAATTCCCGTCGAAACGCTAACGGGTAACGAAATGCTTTTGGTGTGGAACTTAAATACCGGCAGATTCGATACGGCTCCAATTCTTTTTATCGATCATGATTCCGCGGCAATGTATAAGATCATCAATCTCTATTTCTCTGACGGGACACACGTGAAAGTCATCGACGAACACGCGTTTTGGGATTTTGATTTGAATCAATACGTGTTCTTGCGGGAGGACGCGGCGCAGTATTTAGGACATTGGTTCAATAAACAAACGACTGACGAAAACGGTAATTTGATTTGGACGAGAGTTCAACTCACGAATGTAACGATATCGGAAGAATACACAACTGCTTGGAGTCCCGTAACCTACGGTCATCTCTGTATCTATGTAAACGGTATGCTTTCGATGCCCGGCGCGACGACGGGACTTATCAATATATTCGAAGTGAACGGAGATACGATGCAGATCGATCAGGCAAAATATCTTGCGGATATAGAAACCTACGGTTTATTTACTTACGAAGAATTTGCGGCGATTTATCCTGTATCCGAAGAAATCTTCGAAGCGTTTAATGGTCAGTACCTGAAAGTTGCGATAGGCAAAGGTTTGCTCGATCAGGAAACGTTAAGCGCATTGATCGTAAGATATGCTGAGTTCTTCAAATGAAAATGAGTTAATAGAACGACGTTTACCGTATGCCCCTCGTATGCCCGAGGGGCATATCCTTTTGTGACCGTTGGAAAAAAATTTTAGCAATTTTTTGAAAATTTCTTCAAAACGCCCTCGAAAGGCTTGATATTTCTTTCAAATTATATTAAAATGGAATATGGCAAATAATAAAGAGTGTTTTTTTCACGCCCAAAAACAAACGAACGATTGGGCGCGGCGGATAAAACAGTCAACGGCAAAAAAAGAAAAAAATCATTTTTGGAGGAAATAATCATTATGGCAAAAAAGTATTGCTATCTCTTCACGGAAGGTAACGCGAAGATGCGCGAGATCCTCGGCGGTAAAGGCGCGAACCTTGCGGAAATGACCAACATCGGTCTGCCCGTACCCCAGGGTTTCACCATTTCCACGGAAGCTTGCACCCAGTATTATGAAGACGGCAGACAGATCAACCCTGACATTCAGGCGGAGATCATGGAGTACGTCGACAAGATGGAAAAGATCTGCGGCAAGAAGTTCGGCGACAAGGAAAACCCCCTGCTCGTATCCGTACGTTCGGGCGCGCGCGCTTCCATGCCCGGGATGATGGACACCATCTTGAACCTTGGCTTGAACGAAGAAGTTGTAAACACGATCGCAACGAAATCGGGTAACCCCCGTTGGGCTTGGGACTGCTATCGCCGTTTCATCCAGATGTTCTCGGACGTCGTTATGGAAGTCGGCAAGAAGTATTTCGAAAAGCTCATCGACGAGATGAAGGAAAAGAAGGGCGTTACGCAGGACGTCGATCTTGACGCGAACGACTTGAAAGACCTCGCTAACCAGTTCAAGGCAGAATATAAGAAACAGCTCGGTAAAGACTTCCCCAACGATCCGAAAGAACAGCTTTTCGAAGCGGTGAAAGCGGTATTCCGTTCTTGGGACAACCCCCGCGCGAACATCTATCGTATGGACCACGATATCCCTTACAGCTGGGGTACCGCAGTAAACGTACAGATGATGGCGTTCGGCAACATGGGCGAGACCTCCGGTACGGGTGTTGCGTTCACGCGTAACCCTGCAACGGGCGAAAAGGGCCTTATGGGCGAATTCCTCACCAACGCACAGGGCGAAGACGTCGTTGCAGGCGTTCGTACCCCGATGCCCATCGCGCAGATGAAGGAAGTATTCCCCGAAGTGTACGCGCAGTTCCTCGAAGTGTGCAAAACGCTTGAAAATCACTACCGCGATATGCAGGATATGGAATTCACGATCGAAGACCGCAAGCTGTATATGCTTCAGACCCGTAACGGTAAGAGAACGGCAGCGGCGGCTATCAAGATCGCTTGCGACTTGATCGACGAAGGCATGATCACCGAACAGGAAGCGCTTATGCAGATCGACGCGAAGAGCCTTGATATGCTTCTGCACCCTCAGTTCGACGCGAAAGCGCTCAAAGACGCAGACAAGAACAACGTAGTCGGCAAGGGTATTGCAGCTTCTCCCGGCGCAGCGGCGGGTAAGATCGTATTCACGGCGGAAGACGCTGTCGTTGAAGGCAAGAAGGGCGAAAACGTTATCCTCGTTCGTTTGGAGACCTCTCCCGAAGATATCGAAGGTATGAAGTACGCGCAGGGTATCCTCACCGTTCGTGGCGGTCAGACCTCCCACGCAGCCGTTGTTGCACGTGGTATGGGTACGTGCTGCGTATCCGGTTGCGGCGACATCAAGATGCACGAAGAAGAAAAGTGGTTCGAGCTTGCAGGCAAGATTTTCCGCGAAGGCGATGTGCTTTCCCTCGACGGCTCCACGGGTAACATTTACGACACCCTTATCAAGACCGTTCCCGCAGATCCCAACTCCGGCTATTTCGGCCGTATCATGGACCTTGCAGACAAATATAAAGCGCTTGGCGTAAGAACGAACGCAGATACGCCCGCAGACGCGAAGCAGGCAGTTGCATTCGGCGCGCAGGGTATCGGCCTTTGCCGTACGGAGCATATGTTCTTCGATCCCGCAAGAATCGGCGCGTTCCGCGAAATGATCTGCTCCGACACCGTCGAAGAAAGAGAAGCGGCGCTCGCTAAGATCGAGCCCATGCAGCAGGCGGACTTCGAAGGTCTTTTCGAAGCGCTCGGCGGCTATCCCGTAACCATTCGTTTCCTTGATCCTCCTCTTCACGAGTTCGTTCCGACCTCCGAAGAAGACATCGCGGCGCTTGCAAATGCGCAGGGCAAGACGGTTGCGCAGATCAAAGACATCATCGCAGGCCTTCACGAATTCAACCCCATGATGGGTCATCGTGGCTGCCGTCTGACCGTAACCTATCCCGAAATCGCGGTTATGCAGACGAAAGCGGTCATCAAAGCGGCGATCAACGTAGTGAAGAAACACCCCGATTGGACGCTTGTTCCCGAGATCATGATCCCTCTTACGGGCGAAACGAAAGAATTGAAGTTTGTAAAAGATATCGTCGTTAAGACGGCAGACGAAGTGATCGCGGCATCGGGCGTAGCGCTTAAGTACGAAGTAGGTACGATGATCGAGATCCCCCGCGCATGCTTGACGGCAGACGATATCGCGAAAGAAGCGGAATTCTTCTGCTTCGGTACGAACGACCTGACGCAGATGACGTTCGGCTTCTCGCGTGACGACGCAGGTAAGTTCTTGCCCGCATACTATGCGAACAAGATCTACGAATCCGATCCTTTCGCAAGATTGGATACGACGGGCGTAGGTCAGTTGATGAAAATGGCGGTTACGAAGGGTAAAGCGGCTCGTCCCACGATCCATTGCGGTATTTGCGGCGAACACGGCGGTGATCCTTCCTCCATCGAGTTCTGTCACGCAATCGGTCTGAACTACGTTTCTTGCTCGCCTTACCGTGTGCCCATCGCACGCTTGTCGGCAGCACAGGCGAACATCCGTGCGCCGAGGGCGACGAAATAAGCTTAAAATGCTATAAAAATATTCAAAAACGGGCAGTTTGCGAAAGCAAGCTGTCCGTTTTAACATAGAAAAAGTGTTTGGATAAGTTAATTGCACTCAAAGATAAACAACTGATTAAAATTGTAACGGGTATTCGTCGTTGTGGAAAGTCAACGCTACTTGAAATATACCAAGAGTGGTTAAAAGAACAAGGGGTATCAGAGGAACAAATTATATCCATAAACTTTGAAAATCTTGACTATGAGGAATTGACAGATTATAAAAAACTCTATGCGTATTTGAAATATGGTTAAGGGGGAAGATGAACTATAAATTTATTCGGGCCATAAACGGTAAAAAAACGCGAAAATATATGACCGGGCGGAGTATTCTTAGGATACGCCGCTTGCGTATAAATCGCAAAAATTCTTGACAATCACGGAAAAAGTACTAAAATAGTTCCCACATAAAAACAGGGAGGTTTTTGATAGATATAAAAGGGGAGGCTGATAGGCATCACGTCTTTTCGCTTGCGGGAAGGCTCTGGCGGGATCTCTTACGGCTTTGCCTATTCCATTCCCATAGATAAAGTAACAGACTGCTTAAAGGCTTGAAATTCGTTCACGTTTTGGTTGGGATTGTTGCCGTTTGCCTACCGAAAGGCATTGACAAGAGCGAAAGAAGTGATTATAATATATTGGAAGCCTTTACAAAGGAAGCATCGAAGATGAAAAAAAACGTATTAAACGAATTGAAGGGATATCTGTTTATGATCCTCGGCTGTGTGATGTACGGCACCAGCACCAGCCTTTTTCTTGCCCCCAATTCCATCGTTGCAGGTGGGGTGACGGGACTTGCGGTCATCATTAATCTGCTCAATGAAAACATTCCCATCGGTATGATTTCGATCGCCATCAATCTGCCTATCGCCATTTTGGGCATCAAATTTCAGGGCTGGAAATTTATCTTGCGCTGCCTGCTCACCGTCGCAACACTGGGCGTGGTGACCGACCTTCTCGGTATGCTTTTCCCCGACCCGATTACGACGGACGGCGTGCTGGCGTCGCTGTATGGCGGCGTTTGTCAGGGCGTCGGCATCGGTCTGTTCGTTCGTTACGAATTTTCCAGCGGCGGCACCGAGTTGTTGGGGCGGCTGATCTCCCGTTTTATAAAATCGCTGAATATCCCCGTTTGCGTGGGGATATTGGACGGCGCGATCGTCGTCTTGGGCGCGATCGTGACTCAAAATCCCGCCAATATGCTGCACGCGCTGATCGTCGTATTTGTCAGCACGAAAGTTTCAGAGGTCATTCTCGTCGGCTTGGAAAAATCCAAAATGTGCATTATCATCACAGACAAAGGACGGGAAATAGCGGACACTTTGGTACATAACAGTCCGCGCGGCGTGACGATGCTGGAAGGGCAGGGAATGTATACGTATAAAAGCCACAACGTATTGATGACCTGTGTAAAAAACCGCCAGTTGACGCAGCTGAAGCAGATCGTCAAAAGCGTCGATCCGCACGCGTTTATCATCATCAACGAATCGGTCGAGGTCCGCGGACAGGGCTTTAAGGCGCTGGAAGAAGATCCCGACGAGGCGTTGCGTAAGCAAATAGAGGCAAACAAGCTGTTATCGGAAACCGAAGAAAACGGTCTTTCCTAAAAAATATCCGCTCCAAAGGTCGGGACAGGCTTTTGGAGCGTTTGCTTTCTCTCAAAAATATATTTCTTTATTTTTTAAAAAACAGTCGTTATCTTGTTGACTTTACAACAAGATACTGTTATAATATTTTTGTTGATTTATCAACAGGTTTTAAATAAGGATCAAGGCAGGGCAGAAAGGAGATGAAGGAAAGATTTGCAACGTTTACGGTGCAGATAGCAAAGATCTCCCGTTGCATACGGAAGATAAAAACGGAGGAGATGTCGGGGCTGAATTTGAAAAGCCCGCACGTGTCCTGTTTATATTATCTGTACACCAATGGCGCAATGACGGCGAAGGAGCTTTGCGACGTCTGCGAAGAAGACAAGGCGGCGGTGTCGCGCTCGATTGATCATCTTGAGAAGGAAGGTTATATCGTATGCGAATCGACGGCAAAAAAACGTTATAGAAGTCCGTTGCTCCTGACC
>JBGVRF010000038.1:0-12240 GCA_045128175.1 Candidatus Scatosoma sp. | reverse complement strand
ATCCCGATTCCGAGTGCCACCAGCAGCATTTGGATAGGGTAGGCGTAACCGAGCGCCTGCGTTGCCGCGTCGCGGTTGGGCAACATTCCGATAAACACCGTGTCGACGATGTTGTAAAGTGCCTGAATCATCATAGACAGCATCATGGGGAGTGCCATGGTCAGCAACAGCTTGAAAACGGGCGCAGTTGCCATCTTTTCAGCCGAATTCAAAAAAGATCGTTTCATATAATTCACCTCAAATGGATTTTTGCCGCAAAAAAATCGCGTAAGTCCAAAAAACTTGGCCTTACGCGACTGTTATCGCAACTCAGTTATATAATTATTATAAAACAAAAGGACAAAAAAGTCAAACGTTTTTGATCTCGTAGAAAAATAAAAAATCCGAGGCTTGTCCACGGATCTTTTATTTAAGTCGAATTAGTTGTTAATGATGTCCTTGTAAGCTTTACCGAACTTCATAACGGGTTTTTTGCAAGCGGGAATTTCGACAGGAGCTTTCGTCTGAGGGTTGATACCGGTTTTTGCGGGAACGTCTTTAACTTCCAACGTGCCGAAACCAACGAGCTGCACTTTGTCGCCTGCTTTCAATGCGTCCGTAACGACTGCCACGAATGCTTCGTACGCTGCTGCAGCGTCTTTCTGCGTGAAACCTGCCTTGTCTGCCATTGCTTTAATCAATTCGCCTTTGTTCATAAGAGTGAATCCCCTTTTTAAATTTTTTCTCAAAGAGCCTTTGTATCTTTAAGTAATCCTATTATAACGCATTCCAAACCGTTTGTCAAGTGGCAAGAGACAAAAAAATGCGGAAAACCTTGAAAAATCAAGGATTTTTGCAATTTTTTCCTTTTTGAAAGGGGTGACGGATAAAAGAAAGGGCATTTCCGCCGAAAAATGCGAAAAAGCCCTATATTTGCAAGTGGTCACACTTCGCTGTTGTAGAAGCCAAGCCCCAACACCTGCGAAACATTTGCCATGACCGCGAACGAATCTGGATCTACCGATTTCATGATTCGTTTGAGCGTCGCGGCCTGTCTGCGGTTGACTACACACAAAAGCATCGAATGTTCCGCTTTCGTATACATACCTTTTGCGGGAAGCGACGTCACACCGCGGCTGAGCTCTTTCATCAAAGCGCGTGCCATTTCTTCGGGCTTATCGGTAATGATACGGAATTCGATAGCGGATTGGAAGCCGTTCGTTACCGCTTCGTTGGTTTTGCTTTCGATGTAGGATTCGAATGCCGACATCATAATGGGAAGCAGCGTTGCCGCCGGCGTTTCCCCCCTGAAAACGAGCACGGACGCGCCGATGACGACGCAGTTGATCGCGAAAAGCATCCAAGCGATCGAGGTCGCGGCAAATTTCTTCTGAATGAGTACGGCAAGGATATCTGCACCGCCCGTGCTACCGCCTGCCTTAAACGCAAGCGCGATCGCAACGCCGATGCACAGACCTGCGGCGATCGCCGCGAAGATCTTTTCGCCGTTGCTTTCGAAAACGATTTTAAAATCGCGTAATACCAATTCGAAAAAAAGCAACCAAACGGACTGCATACCGATATTGATCGAGGAAAGGATCGCAAACCTTTTTTTTACGAAGAAAAAAGCGAGTACGATCAACGGAAGGTTGAGGGAGAATAACATAACGGCTTGCGGTATCGCGCCGTTGGTCGCAACGTTGACAAGAATGGCGATACCGCCCGCACCGCCGATGGTAAACTGGTTCGGCGTGATAAGGCAATATGCCGAAAAGGCAATCAGGAGGGCGGAGAGCACGACGTAGAATACGCTTTTTGCCCAATAGGCAACGGTTCCTTTTTTACCTGTGTCGGGACGGATGTTTTCTTTTGTGATCTTCGGGGGAAGGTCTTGCGTCGCGGAGTTGTTTTCCGAGAGCGGAAGGTTTTCTTTTTCGTTCATAAACAGACCTCTTAAACAGATGATTTATTCGGCTTTTATTGTAACACATTTTTATTTCGTCCGCAAGCGGTTATGCAAGCATTTTGCCGATAAGTTCCGTATTTTTTTGCATAGAAAACCGCCCCTCGATTTGTTTTTCGGGGGGCGGACTTGCATATATGCAGCAAAGCCGATATCAAAAACTGAATATCAAAGTCCTTCGACGATGATGGTGATCTTTGCGGAAACGTTTTCCATGAGACGGATCTCCGCAGGATATGAGCCAACGTTTTTGATCGGATCGATCTTGATTTTTTTCTTATCGATGTCAAAGCCCATAGAGGAGAGCGCGTCCGCCACGTGTGAAGCGGTAACGCTGCCGAATACCTTGCCGTTTTCGCCGACCTTGATCTTTACGGAAACAGACCTGCCGTTAAGGGACTCTGCCAAAGTCTTTGTGGCTTTGATCTCTTCCGCTTTATGGAACGCTGCGGCTTCCTTTTTCTGTGCCGCTTCATGTACGTTGCTTGCCGTGGCGGGGCTAGCAAGTCCTTTTTTTATAAGAAAGTTTCTGCCGTAGCCGTCTGCAACCTCTACAACGTCGCCTTTTTTACCCGTGCCCTTTACGTCTGCGTTCAAAATAACCTTCATAATATGATATACCTCCTTCTGTTTTACAGGAAAATTCGACCTGTTTTTTCTCTGTATCTATATTGTACCGCAAATTTTCGAAAAAGTCAATAATCTTTCAATGATTTGCGCATACTGCTTTTACCTTTAAAGGAGGTTTTTTATTATGATGAATGAAAATGGACAGGATGTAAACACCAGTATCGGTTGCGGCGTGACCGATTGTAAGTACAACCGCGCAGGCGATTTCTGCACGTTGAGAAAGATCCACGTAGGCAACACTTGCAGTTGTGACGCAGAAAGTTGCACTTGCTGCGACAGCTTCGAAAGAAAATAAGATTCTTTTGAGTTTGGCGTAAAAAACGCGGAAAGACGTCTTTTCTCTTGGAAAAAGGGAAAAGACGTTTTTTTGTGAAAAATGAACAAAAATAATTTTTTTGAAAATTTTTTCAATCGATTGATTTTTATCGATTTATGATGTATAATAAAAGAAAATTCAAGGAGATATTGTTTTATGGACAATCGTACAGTTGATAAAGTGGTACAACCGGGCATGAAAGAACGGGCGAAAGCATATTTCAGGACGCTTCCAAAGCGTTGGTTTATCACGGCGTTTTCGGGCATGGCGCAGGGGCTGTTCGTAACGCTGATCGCGGGAACGATCCTCGCGCAGATCGCGGGCTGGCTTGGGAATAATTACGTCGGGAACACGCTGACGTACATAGCGAACGTAGCGAAATCTCTGATGGGCGCGGGGATCGGCGTAGGGATCGCGCACGCATTGGGCAAAAATAAGCTGCTCGTGTTTTCGGTGGCGGTCGCGGGTATGGTAGGTGCTTTCGCGGACAAGTTGTTTATTGGGGCGGCGCCGTTTACGATGCTTGGGCTGGGCGCGCCCGGCAATCCGATCGGCGCGTACGTGGTGACGATGCTTGCTGTGGAATTGGTCGGACTGTACGCAGGCAAAACAAAGCTCGATATATTGTTGGTTCCGTTGGGAACGCTGGCACTGGCGTTTGCGGGCGTATTCGTATCCTATCCTTTTATTTGGCTGGTAAATCAGTTGGGAACGTTGATCGCCGTCGCGACCAACGCAACGCCTTTCGTGATGGGGATCGTTATTGCGGTGGTGATGGGGATATTGTTGACTTTGCCGACCTCTTCGGCCGCTGTTTGGGTTGCGGTGGCAAGTCCTGTGATCACGGGATTCGCTACGGGTACAGTGTCGGTGGAAAGCTATGAAGCGATCCTACTTGCAGGCGGCGCGGCAACGGTCGGGTGTGCCTGTCATATGGTCGGATTCGCCGTGGCGAGTTTCCGCGAAAACGGTTTTAGCGGTCTAATATCGCAGGGGATAGGAACGAGTATGTTACAGATTCCCAACGTCATGAAAAAGCCGATAATCATGTTGCCGATGATCATTTCAAGTGCGATACTGGGACCGATGTCCACGTGTTTGTTCGGCTTGAAATGCGGCACCGCGGGCGGCGGCATGGGAACGAGCGGACTTGTCGGTGTTTTCGATCTGTTCAATTATACGCAGGGCGTGTTGGGATACGTAGGGATCGTTCTTCTGATGTTCGTCCTGCCCGCGTTGCTCAACCTTGCGATTTCGGAATTTATGAGAAAGAAAGGCTGGATAAAGCCGGGCGATATGAGCCTGGACGTTTAATAAAAAACGCGGCTGCGGTAATCGATCGCAGTCGCGTTTGCTTTATTGAATTTTATTCGCAAGCGATCGTTTGGCGTTGCGGTTCACAGGTGAGATGCATTCCCAGTGCTTTGAAGGTTTTTTCATCGACTTGCGAGAGGAGGACCGTCGAGTGAATTTCGCAGCTTTTCAGCTTGCCTAATTGCTCGACGGCGAGCTTTGCCTGCGGATCGTTGACGGCGCAGATAGAAAGCGCCATCAGTACCTCGTCCGTGTGCAGACGAGGATTGATCGAACCCATATGATTGACTTTCAGACGTTGCATCGGTTCGATGATCGTCGGGGAGATAAGTTCCACGTGGTCGGGGATTCCGCCCAAAGCCTTTAACGCATTAAGCAAACACGCCGACGACGCGCCGAGGAGGTCGCCCGTTTTGCCCGTTACGATCCTACCGTCGTTGAGCTCGATCGCCGCGGCGGGATTGCCCGTTGCTTTCGCCTTTTCCAGCGCAGGAGCGACGGCTTTGCGATCCTCCGTCGAGATGCCCGATTTACGCATCAAAAGCTCGATCTTGGAAACGACCTCCTTGCCGATTCTGCCTGTACGTGCGTCGCACAACGCTGCGTAGTAACGGCGGATGATCTCGTTGTTGGAAGCGGTTTTGCAGGCTTTGTCGTCTACGATGCAGTTGCCTGCCATATTTACGCCCATGTCGGTGGGGGAGCTGTAAGGGGAATACCCCAAAATCTTTTCCAGCATTGCCGAAACAACGGGGAAGATGTCTACATCGCGGTTATAATTGACCGCAAGGTCGCCGTATGCTTCCAGATGATACGGATCAATCATGTTTACGTCGTTAAGATCAGCTGTCGCAGCCTCGTACGCCACGTTGACGGGGTGGGAGAGAGGTAGATTCCAGATCGGAAAGGTTTCGAATTTGGCATAGCCTGCTTTCACGCCGCGCAGATTTTCGTGATAGAGCTGGGAAAGACAAGTTGCCATTTTTCCACTACCGGGACCGGGTGCCGTAACGACGACCAGACGTCGGGAGGTGGGGATATATTCGTTTTTACCGTAACCCTCTTCGCTGACGATCTTGGCGACGTCGGAAGGATATCCTTCGATCGCGTAGTGCTTGTATACCGCAACGCCGAGGTTGTTTAAACGCTTGATAAATGCATCTACGGCGGGTTGCGAATGATACATGGTCATGACCACACTGCTTACGTACAGCCCCTTGCTTTTAAATACGTCGATAAGGCGTATCACGTCTGCGTCGTACGTGATACCGAGGTCGCTACGGTATTTGTTTTTGATAATGTCGTTTGCGCTGATGACGACAAGGATCTCGGCTATGTTTTTCAGCTTTAACAGCATCTTGATCTTGCTGTCCGGTTCAAAGCCGGGCAAAACGCGCGATGCGTGATAATCGTCGAAAAGCTTTCCGCCAAATTCAAGGTAAAGCTTATCGCCGAACGAATCGATACGTTCCTGGATCTTTTCCGATTGCATGGACAAATATTTTTTATTGTCGAAGCCGATTGTGTTCATAACGTCCTCCGCGACTCTTTTTTTGTTTGAAAATCTTTTAGCTTATATTTTAGCAGAAAATGCCTTAAATGTCAATGCTATGAAGGAAAAATGTCGGAGGAAGGGAAAAATATTTTTTATGCGAAAAGTACACGTGGTATAATTAAAAACGGATATACCAGGTATGCGTTGAATGTAAAAGAGTGGTACCGTGTATGCGTTGAAATAAAAACGGACGACCAAGCTGTCGTCCGTTCATTTCGTACATGGGTGGGGTTAAATTTTCTTTTTTAATTCGCGAATGGCGTTGTTCAAGAAAAATTCGGCGGTCGTACCCTTGCGGATAAGCTTGGTTGCCTCTTCGGGTGTGCACCAGCGTGCTTCGGCGATCTCATTTACAGCCAGCTTGATAGGACGATCCTCGACTACGACGATAAAATTCAGCATCAAAACTTCCTTTTTTGCGTGATAACGGGAGGACATATATTTTGCTTTGACAACGTCCAGACCCAATTCTTCCTTGATCTCGCGGGGGATGGTTTTCTCCGCGTTTTCGCCTTTTTTGATATATCCCGCAAACAGAATAAAATCGTCGTCTTCAACGTGTTTTGCAAGCAATATCTTATCTTGCGCACGGTTAGTCACGACCATAGACACCGCAACGGAAAACTGCGGGAACATGTACGATTCGCACTTGTCGCAATAAGGAATAAGGCCTTCGTTTTCGCAAAAACGCAGGGAAAGTTTTTGTCCGCATTCTCTACAATACATAAATATGATCTCCTTTTTTATCGTTTTGTTTGCTCATATATTATAATACCGCTTTTTTTTAAAATTGTCAATAGGGAAAAAGAAAATTTTACGAAAATTTTATCATTTTTCGACAATTTTTCACAAATAAACGCGAGTTTGTTTGCGAAGTAAGAATTGGCTTAAAAAATCAACGATTTTTTTTAACTTTTTTGAAAATTTATGTTGACAAATGAATTGATTTATAGTACAATGATAATATATAATTTCCCTACATATATATAATAAGAAAATAAAATCGATGCCTTAGCGGTGAGGCGAAAGTCTCCTGATAAAATAAAATTAAGGAGAAAAGAATGGTATGAAGAAAAAAACTTTACTTGCCTCGGTTCTTTCGATTGCAATGTGCTCCAGCCTTATCGGCGGCGCGACGTACGCATTGTTCACGAGCGAATCGAAGGTAAACGTATCGGTAAATGCCGGTAAAGTTAACGTGGTGGCTACCGTAAACGGCGTAACCGCATATTCGCTTGGCGAAGAAATGGCGAACGGCGTTTGGGAAAACGGCGGCGTGGCAACGGCTGAGCTTAACACGGTCAAGCTTGATAAGATTACCCCGGGTGACAGCGCAGTGATTGCGCTTAACGTTGAAAACAACAGTAACGTTAAGATCATGTACAGAATGATCGTTGACTGCGCGGCTGACAATGGTCTGTTCGATGGCTTGGACGTAACCGTAAGCGGTGTAAAAGGTACGTTTGACGGCTTTGCGTATACGCCTTGGATGGAGTTGGCTCCCGAAACGACGGTTGAAAACGTAGAGATCACGGTCGAGCTGCCCAAAGAAGCGGGTAATGAATATCAAAACAAAGAATGCGAAGTCAACTACATCGTGCAGGCAGTTCAGTGGAATGCCGATTACGCGCAGGATAAGACGGGCGATTATTACGGCTTGCAGAAGAACGACGCCGGTGCTTACCTCATCAACGACGCGATCGATCTGAAGATCCTTGCTGAAAACGTAAACAACGCGACCTACGATTATAAGGATGTAACCGTTCTTTTGAACAATGACGTTGATCTTAACGACAGCTGGTTTGCTCCCATCGGCGGCGAAAACGTGTTCCGCGGGACGTTCGACGGTCAGGACTATACGATCTCCAATTTGAAGATTGTTAAAGGTGAAGTAGAAACGGGCTTAGGTTTATTTGCTACGCTTGAAGGCACCATTAAAAATTTGAAGATGGAAAACGTTTATATCAAAGCAACGAAAGCTTATGGTGTAGGTGCTGCGCTTGGTGTTGGCGTTCAAAGTAAGGCTGTTGTTGACAACGTAGACGTTAAAAACGTTACGATCGTTTCCAACTGTCGCGTCGGGGGCGTTATTGGTAATATCAATTACGGTTCGTTTAATAATTGTGACGCAGAAGGCGTCAATTTGACGGCTATTCCCGATTGGGTCGGCGACAGATATGACAACGGCGACAAGGTCGGTGGCGTTATCGGTTTCTCGCAATCGGATAACACTGCAACGCACGCAAATAACTCGGCGAAGGACGTATACATTTACGGCTATCGCGATCTGGGCGGCGTTGCCGGCGCGATCAACGTAACGAAGATCGACGCTTTCACGGCTGAAAACGTATACATCACGCTGGATCAGGTTACCTATGATTACGGCTGGGAAAATATGAATGTTGGCAACGTTGTAGGTCGTCCTTTCGGCGGTACGTTTGACGAAACCGCTAATCCGGCAACGGGCGATTATGAAGTCACTGTTGTCGGTTCGGCAGCTCCCGTAAGCGTTACGTCGGGCGAAGTTACGCTTGAGAACGAATATATCGTAAACACCGTAATGACGGGTGATGCGGTTTATGCCAATGGCGAAGGTACGGTCGTTACCATCAACGGTGGTACGTACAGAAGCATTGCTAACGGTTCGGTTACCGCGGTTTATGCAAGAGATAACGCAAAGGTTGTCATCAACGACGGTACGTTTGGCGCGGAAGGCGAAAACGCTACGATCTATGCGAAGAATAACGCAGTAGTTGAGATTAACGGCGGTACGTTCTATCCCGGTTCCGCTGATGCAAACGGTACGAAGTGGACGTTGAATTTGGCTGATAACACCGGTGCTTCCATCGTTGTTAAGGGTGGCCGCTTCTATGGATGGAACCCCGCTGATAACAAGTCGGAAAATCCCGCGATCAGCTTTGTGGCTCTCGGCTATGAAGTTGTACAGGATGGCGACTGGTACGAAGTCGTGAAGGGGCCTACTGCTTCTTCCCTTGAAGAATTGGTAGCACTTATCGCTACAGGTGAAGATGAAATCAATCTTGATGACGTTACATATTCCGGTTCGTTGACGATCGATCAAAACGTTACTATTATCGGTTCGGAAAATACCGTGCTCACTGATGGGATTTGGACGATCGCCGGAAATAATAGCGATGTTGCGACTGTTAAAATTGTTGATGTTGCAATGAGAGGTTCCTTCTGTTTCGTATCCGGTACGAGCCCTAAGCTTCTTGATCTTACCATCGATAATTGTGACGTTGACATTACGAAAGATCAGCTTATTTATATGACGGAACACCATGGTTCTGCTTTTAATCTTACCATTACCAATTCCTATATCAAAACTGCGCATTTCGGTCTGTATGGCGACGGCAACTTCAATAAACTGACTGTTATAAATAACGAGATCAATACCGCCGATGGTTTTGCAAAGGTTATGCGTTTGAACGATAATGCAGAAGTTGTTATTAAGAATAATAAAATTGTGACTAATGCATATATTTTGCAGCTTTCTGACCGTAGCATGGCTGAAAATGTCAGTATCAACGTAACCGACAACATTGCGAGCGGTACGACGTTCAAGATACTGTTGAGCTTGCTGAAAGAGCAGGTGCAACTGGTACGTATACCGTTTCGGGCAACACTAGCAACGGCGTTAATTGGAATATCGTCGAGGCGGCTGAAGGATATACGCCTGCGCTGTAATTGAGTATAATTAAATTGAATTTTTCAACTTAATAAAGTATGAAATTGAAAACGAGTTCTTATTTATAGAACTCGTTTCTTTTGTCTGCTTTTTTTGAAAAGAGGTAAAAATCCTCCGAAACCATACGGCTTCGGAGGATAATTACGTATTAGACTTCGATTACTCGCCTTTGAAGGGGAGAAGGGAAGTGATTCTTGCGCGCTTGATCGCTTTCGCAACCAATCTCTGGTGCGCAGCGCAGGTGCCGCTCATTCTGCGGGGAATGATTTTACCGCCTTCCGTGATGAACTTCTTAAGACGGTTAACGTCTTTATAATCTACGGAATCAAGTTTTTCCTGGCAGAACATGCAAACCTTTTTACGGGGCGCTTTCTTATATACCTTTTTTACGGGTGCTTTTTCTTCCATAATTCGTTACTCCTTTAATTATTTTGTCTTTCCGAAAATCAGAAAGGAATGTCGCTGTCGTCATCCATTGCCTGAAGGGTAGCCTTCTTTCTCGGTGCGGATGCGCGAGGAGCGTCGGCAACATCGTCAAAATCGCCGCCTGCGGATTTCGGAGTGAGGAATTCGATATCCTGCACGATGATGTCCACAGCGGTGCGTTTAACGCCCTGGTTGTCCTCGTAATTGCGCAGCTGAACACTGCCGCTTACGGCAACCTTGTTGCCCTTTTTGGTGTAACGCGCGATCGTTTCTGCCGTAGCGCGCCATGCGGTACAATTAAAGAAGTCCGTCTGACGTTCGTTGTCTTGCGAAGAATAGTTTCTGTTTACGGCGATTGAAAAATGGCATACGGGGATGCCCGAAGACGTTTCCGTAAGCTCGGGGTCACGCGTTAAGTTTCCGATCAAAAATACTTTGTTCATAATGGTTTTCCTCGATTAGTTGAGCTTCGTGATCAAACGTCTTACGACATCTGCGTCGATGCCAGCAATACGCTTCAGCTCTTCTACGACTTTGCCGTTTGCTTCAAACGTCATAAGAACAAAATAAGCTTCGTTCTTAAACTTGATAGGGTATGCAGTTTTCTTTGCGCCCCACTTATCCGTCGAAACAATAGCGCCACCCATCGAAGTTACAACGTTTTCAAACTTCGCGATTTTGGCTTCTTTTGCTTCATCGGTCAAGTCGTTGTTGATCAAATAGAGCATTTCGTATTTAGCCATATTTTTTCACCTCCTGGTCTTATTCGGCCTGCTATCCGGCAGGCAAGGTAAAACGGACTGTATTTACAGCCGTATGTAATTATTATATCCTATTTACAAAAAATAGTCAAATGTTTTTCAAGAGTTTTTTCAATTTTTGCGACTATTTTTGTCGAAAATAAGACTTTTTCGCAAACGAGAAATAAAAGGAGGAAAACGCACGGTCTTCCTCCTTAATATTGCATTGTCAGATTCCCGGGAACGTAGGGGTGGTCGGGGTTGCGTTAAGCACTGCTTCAAGATAGTTGAGCAATTCGTTGATCGTCAAATCTCCGATGTACTCTTTGTCCGTTTCAAAATCGATGGTAAGCACGCCACCGATATTTGTTACGATCTTTTTGTTTAACGTTTCGTCATCAAATTCGGTGATGATCCCGTCCGTTTTCAGTTCACGCAAGGATGCGTTCGTAACGTTCTTTTGCATATTATCCATCAATGTGTTCATGCTGGAAAGCAAGGGGAGATCGTAAGCATAAGTCTCTTCCTCACCGTCTTTGACCATAAGGAGATATTTCCAAGTACCGGTGGGGACTTTTTCGCCGTTACCGTCCGTCGTATACTGGATATCATCCCCGAATATCTCGCCGATCGTCAGTGCAGTGACTGCATCGGGCAGATCGCCGATCGCGACGTTTTGCAGGTGCTTGAAGATCTTGTTTTCATTCACGTTATCTTTGCCGAGCGCTTCCGCAAGCGTCAGTCTGTGCGTGATCTTTGCGATTGGATTATTGTTATCGGAAAGGTCGCCCATGCTCGTGGATCCGTACAACGCTTTTTCATCGTTGGTATACGTCAAATAGTAAAGCGTCGCGTCGCCGTTGGCTGTTTTGACCGAACCGAGCTCGTCGTTTTCAACCAGTTTGTAGACGTTGCCTTTTGCGTCCGTATATGTCTTAGCCGCAAGGTCAAGAACGTATCCTTCTTCAAGCTTTTCACCGTATTCATTGTAAGCTTCGCTGTTCAAAACGCCCAAACGTTTCTGCAACATCACGACTTCGTTCTTTTCGTTAAGCTCGTAATGAACGCCTTCTTTGCCGTAGAAAATATACATCAGAATGCCGTTTTCGTGATCAGGCGTAAGGATGTCGGTAAAATGGATGGAATCCATCAGATCGTCTTTATGTTCCTGCAGATATCCGATCGTATGGGGGAGTGCGGCGCCAATCATACGAATTTCTTTGTCCTCACCCTCTCCGACGATGATATAATCTTCGCCTTCGACGCCGTACGCAAGGTTGATCAAGACCTTGTGCGAGTTCGCGTCAACGTGCAGAACTTCCCAAAGATAGAGGTGATTGATGATAGCCATTGCGTCCTGCGTCAAGTCCGCAAACGTTGTTTTTTTGTAGTAGATAGGATCGATCAGATCGCTCGTTTTATACGCAAGATAGGTCTGCGTCGTTTCATCGTAGGATACGTAATGCGTTTCCGTGATCGCGGCACCCGTTTCGTCTTTTTTGCCTGTGTCTACGGTCAGCTCGTACACGCCCGACTTGCCTGCAACGGATGTGGAAACAAGGATAGGCGCGGTCTTGTGCTCGTAATTACTGAACTGTGTTCCGTCAT
>JBGVRF010000037.1:0-5070 GCA_045128175.1 Candidatus Scatosoma sp. | reverse complement strand
TGCGACACGATTATGACAGTTTTACACCACTCTCTGTGAATTTTGTGTAAAAGCTGCATGATCTCCTCTTTTCCGAGCGGATCCAAACCTGCGGCAGGCTCGTCGAGAACGAGGATCTCGGGCTTCGTCACGATCACACCCGCAATCGCCACACGCCGTTTCTGCCCACCGGAAAGATCAAACGGAGAACGGTTTTTCAACTCCGCATATTGCAATCCTACCATTTCCAAGGCTTCGCCGACCGCCTTTTCGATCTCTTCATCCGAAAGTCCTTCCTTAAAGTTTTTCAAACCAAACGCAACGTCTTCAAATACCGTTTCGGCAAACAGTTGATATTCGGGATATTGAAACACCATTCCGACCTTGCTACGTAACTCTTTAAAATCCGTCCTTTTATCCGTAAGGTCATACCCGTCCACCGTCAATACGGTTTTCGGAGGTAGCGGACGTCCCTTTTTCGGCTTTTTCTCTTTATATTTCTTTTCCGCTGTCGGCAGTTTAAATAAAGCGTTGAGATGTTGCACAAAGGTGGATTTTCCACTCCCCGTGTGCCCAATGATCCCGAAAAACTCCCCGCTTCTGATCTCCAGATCGATTCCTTTCAACGCATACGTTTCAAAAGGCGAATCACCATTATAGACGTAGGACAGATTTTCACAATATATACGCCCCTTTTCTTCGTCCGTAATTTCGACCGTTTCGATCAGTGAACGCATACCTGCCCCCATCGTTTTTATTTCCAAAGGCATTTTTTGTAATGCGGAAACGATATTTTGAGCAATCGTTTCGGGCTCCAAGCCATCTTCCACAGGTAAACCGCCCTCAGCCAAACCACGGCTGATACGTATCGAGCGTGGAAGCGTTAGCGAATATTTTTCCAACTCTTCCCCTCTTTTCAATACCTCTTCGGGTGTTCCTTGCATCACGATCTCACCGTGACTCATCACGATCGCCCGATCGGCAAGCATCGCCTCCTCAGGGAAATGCGTAATCAGAAGCACGGTGATCTTTTCCTCTCTGTTCAACCGCAGAACCACGTTCATGACCTCTTTTCTACCGCGAGGATCGAGCATTGCAGTCGATTCGTCCAAGATCATGATACGCGGCTTTAACGCCAATACGCCCGCGATAGCGATACGCTGCTTCTGCCCACCTGACAAGCGCGTAGGCGTAGAAGACCTATACTCGCTCATTCCCACCGCGTCAAGCGCAAACGTGATCCTCTTTCCGATTTCCTGTCTGTCGACCCCGATATTTTCCGGTCCGAATGCGACGTCGTCCTCTACGATAGAAGCGACCATCTGATTGTCGGGATTCTGAAACACGATCCCCACCTGTTTGCGAATATCAAATAAATTTTTCTCTTCGCAAGCATCCAACCCAAATACCGTGATTTTTCCGGACGAGGGGGTAAGCAGACCGTCGATAAGACGCGCTAACGTCGATTTTCCGCTGCCGTTATGTCCTAACACAGCGACAAACTCCCCTTCCTCAACGGAAAAATCAATCCCATTCAACGAAAACGCAGCGTTTTCGGCAAAGACGTTGTCCGATCCGCTTTCTTCTGTTTCATAGGAAAAATGTACCTTTTCAAATTTTACAGCTTCCATATCCTTCTCTTTATTTCAACACCGTTCATTTAAAACGGCGACATTATTCAATTTAAACATATTTATTATAGCAAATTTTTCGACATATTACAATGAAAAATAGGTGAAATTCTGCGTTAAACAGGAAAAAAGTGTGTATTCTTCCTTTTTTCACCTCTTTTTCCTACCAATCTTTCCATACGTTCATTTAATTTTCCAATCAAAGAAAAAACAATTATGAATTTTTTTAATTCCTTTCATTTTTATCACAAATATGCTTGTCTTCTTTTTAAAAAAGTACTATTATTATACCGTAAAATAAAAGCAACCATACAAAGGAAGCGGAAACAATATGAATACATCCGAAAGCCCTGAAACAACGCAACCACTCCCAAAAAAGGAGCAGACCTGGAAAACGACCTTGCACGACCTTTGCATCTGTCTGATCGCCGCATTGTTGGTTTCGGGATCGCTGTACTATTTTTCCAATTATAACCATTTTGCGCCCGGCGGCGTAACGGGATTTGCCTCCATCATCGGCTCGTTGATCGCAAAGGCAAACGTCCCCAACTGGCTTAGCGACGTTACGGTAAACATGAGTGTCCTGATGTTTGCTTTCAACCTGCCCATCTTTCTCCTCGTCGCAGTCTTTACCAGCCGAAAAACAGGCGTGATGCTGATCGTGTACCTGATCATGCAATCTTCCCTGTTAATGCTGTTTAAATACCTCCACGAAGCAATCGGCCTGCCCTATTATGCGACTTTCTCGGACAACGCGTTATACGAGGAGGGCAATAATCTCGTATTCGCCGCGATCGGCGTCGGCGTTATCTCAGGTTTCGGCTTCTCCTTGATGCTTCGCCGATTCGGCGCGTCGGGTGGAACCTACGCTATTTCCGCGCTCATCAAACACTTCAAGCCCGAAAAAAATATCGCATGGCTCGCTTTCGTCCTCGATTCTTCCGTCGTCATACTCGCATTCTTTGTGTATGATTCCAATTTAAACTCCGTGATCTCGACCCTTACCAATATCTTTATCTCCGATCTTGTGGTCGACAATATGCTGCAAGGTCTGCGCAGCGGATACAAATTCGAGATCATCACCGATAAAGCGGAGGTGCTTTCCTCGGAGCTGATGACCCGTCTGAACCGCGGCGTAACTCTTATACATGCGGAAGGTATGTACACCCATACGGACAAATCCTTACTTATTTGTATCGTTCGCAAACGCGAAATCGGCGAATTTTTAAAGATTCTCAAAAAATATAACGCGACTTTCTCCTATTCGTGTCGAGTCAATGAAGTATACGGCAAATTCGAGATGCAAAACCGAGTAAAAGACTATCGGCAATAACGTGTGTAACGTATAAAAAGCAAATCGACGGCTTCCCGAAACGTTCCCGGGAAAGCCGTCTTTTTTATGTGATCGCATACATGGTATGCCTATTTTATTTATTCAGCACTGTTTTGACCGTATAGAGGCCCTCTTGTCCAACCGTCACAACCACGTTTCCAACCTCTGCCGTAACATACGTTTTCGCTCCCGCGGCAAGCAAATTGGTTTGTACCGTTTCGGAGGGATGTCCGTAAACGTTATTTTTTCCGCAAGAGATCACTGCCGTTTCCACACCTAAATATTGCAAAAAGTCCAAACTTGTCGAATCCGCGCTGCCGTGATGAGAAACCTTTAAGATCTCGGTATCCGTCAACGATACTTCGACGGTATCGAATACGTTCAGCTTATCGTCCTGCATCAGCAAATTTTCCGTTTCCAACGGCGCGTCACCTGTAAACAAAGCGCTGACGCCGCAATAATCTAACCAAACGACCGACGAGCTTTCATTGGTATCCGTTTCCGCGTCCTCGAAAACGTCCTTCGAATAAGGATACAAAAAAGCAAGTGTAAACGGATACGCCTCGAAAACAGAACCGATCCGCACTGCCCTGGACGAATATACGCGTTGACAACCTTCTTTTAAAATCGCCGCATAAAATTCCGAATATTCTGCGTTCACCGTCGGTTTCGTATTCGGCAGATACGCCGTCAGGATCTTTTTATTCTCCACAACCGTCTTTAAACCGCCGCAATGATCCGAATCGGCATGGCTTACCACAAGATGATCGATCGTATCGATCTTCAGCGCATTGAGATAGCGCAAGATTTTCGTCGAATTTTCCTCCTGTGCGTTTCCGCCGTCAATGAGCACGATCTTTCCATCGGGTAGCTCGATCAACGTCGAATCCCCTTGTCCGACGTCCAAAAAGTGGATCCGCAGTTCCCCTTCGCCACGCTTGTCGATCTCGGGTTTTCCGACGTAATATTTCCACGTATCGGCGGGCATGAAAGCCGAAAAAACACAAAGTCCTGTCAAGACGACCAAAACAACGCCCAGCGCTACGCGCTTGACGACCTTTATCTTGCCTTCTATCTCCAGCTTTTCCGCTCTGTATCCCATGGCCTTATCTTCCGTGCGTCTGTTCCCGTATCGCCGTTTTAACGCCGATCACTTAACAATCTGCGCATACACGTCGTTCAAAGCATCTTTCGTATCATAATCCTCTATCCTGCCGTTGTCCGCAAGCGTCGAGATCTGCGCGTCCAAAGGCATACACGCCACTGCGGGAATACCGTATTCCGTTGCGATTGCACGCGCTTTGCTTTGTCCGAATACCTCGATCTTTTTTCCACAATCGGGACAGGAAAGATAACTCATATTCTCCACCAATCCGAGAACGGGAATATTCATGATCTTCGCCATATTGACCGCTTTTTCGACGACCATCTTCACCAGATCCTGCGGGGTCGTAACGATGACGATTCCTGCGATAGGGATGCTTTGAAACACCGTCAGGGGGACGTCGCCCGTTCCGGGAGGCATATCGATAAACAAGAGGTCGAGGTCCTTCCAGATCACGTCCGTCCAGAACTGCATCACCGTCCCCGAAATGACCATTCCGCGCCAGATCACGGGCGAAGTAGCGTCATCCAGCAACAGATTCATCGACATCATCTGCATCCCCGAGGGCGACAATACGGTGTTGATCCCGTTTTCATCCCCCGTTGCGCGCTCGGTCACGCCGAACATATGCGGAATGGACGGACCCGTGATATCCGCGTCCATAATCCCGACGGACAAGCCCTGCTTTTGCGCGTAGGAAGCCAAAAGCGAGGTAGTAAGCGATTTTCCCACGCCGCCCTTGCCGCTGACCACGCCGATTACTTTTTTGATAGACGACTGCTTATGCGGCTCTTTCAAAAAACTTTCCTTCTTCCGCGAACTGCAACTTGCGGAACAGCCGGAACAGTTGTGCGTACAATTTTCAGACATAATTCTCTCCTTTTCTGTTTACCTTTTTATTATTATACCCCTTTTTTCCAAATTTGTCAAGGCATTGCAAGATTTCTCCGAAAGAGGGATAAAAAATCCGCGCTTTCTTTCGATAAAAAAATATCGAGGTTGCCATACCCCAACATTTTTTT
>JBGVRF010000036.1:0-10398 GCA_045128175.1 Candidatus Scatosoma sp. | reverse complement strand
AACGAACACCCGTCCGTCAACGACCATGGCGCTTCCCCAGACGCAGAATTCGTTTCTACTATATTCGTACATATCCAGTTTGATAAGCTCTTCCGTTTGCAGTTGATCGCCGTAGGAAACGATCGATTTGCTCACCCAAGTTTTGATCTGTTTGTAGTGGCTCGTATCGCTCGGATAGCCGCCTTCGTACGTATCGTCCGTCGAACAGGAGACGATCACTCTGCCGTCGGGCAGGAGGGAAATGTAGGGTACGGTCGCTTTATACAACGTGCCGTCGCCATTGGTGGAACCTGCGGGCACGTCGGGACGGATCAGCGTATACGGTCTCGTCCACGTGTAGCCGTCGCGGGAATAGGAGATCTGCACGACAAGGTTATATGCCTTGCCGTTGAAGGGGTTCAGATCCCAAGCTTCCTTTTGTTCTTCGGAATTTTCGATCACCATCGCATAGCTTCCGTCTTGAAGCTGAGTGATGACGGACATACCCGGGCGAGAGTCGGAATGGCCCATGTCCGCACCGCGGAAGATCATTTGCATTTTGCCGACAGTGATCCCGTTTTTCGTGGAAGTTGCGTTCGCTTCGATGCGCAGGGGGATCATAATGATATTCTGCGAACCGCCCGTCGCGATCATATTGCCGATGTCGGCAACGGTGTATCCGTTATCAAACGTGTATTCTTCCGAAGCGTGTACGTCGCTGGCAACGTATACGGCGATCGTTCCGTCGGGGAGCAGGACGGGGCAGGGTTCGTACACGCCGCCCGGTTTTGCTTTCTTGATCGTCGTGAACGATTCGAAGATGATCACGGGTTCGTCGCTCGCGTGGAATACGCCGTTCTCGTCGCTGATCCGCATACGCATGGAAGAGTAGTTAAAACCGCTCGTGCCGCCGATGCAAAGAGCGCGATAGAAAACGGCGATCCTACCGTCAGGAAGAACGAAGGGTTGGGTGTTGGCGACGTCCGTGATCTGCGTCTTGCCGTCCGTCACCTTTTCGTTGGGGGTGGCTGCCGTCGAGATCGTTGTGAATTCTCCGAAGGAACGTCCGCCGTCCTCGGAGATCGCGTAACGGTTGGTCGTTGTGAAAAGATATACTTTGCCCTTATATTTAATGAATCGCGTGCAACCGCCGGGCGTCAGCGTGGTGACGGAGTATCCTTTTTCGTTTGTGCAGTCGGTGAGCTGTGCGAACGATTTCGTTCCGTCGTAGGAAGTCGAGCCGCAAAGTCTGCCGTAGTAGGGATCGGCAAGTCCGACCATAGCCGTGGCGACCGTCGTTTCCTCGCCCAACAATTTCACGACCGACTTTTGGGAATAGGAGCAACCCGTGATCGGCTGTTGCGCGTTTCCGACGATACCGCCCACGTATCCCGTTCCTTGTACTTCGCCGTCGTTATAACAATCGACGATCTTGCCGACGTGTTCGGAGTTCGCCACGGAGCTGATCGTACCGATAATACCGCCCACGTAACGGGAACCGACGACCGACCCTTCGTTTTTGCAACCGTCGAGGATCGCTTCCGCCTTCATATTGAGACCCGCAATACCGCCTACGTAGTTGACCGCCGAAACGTTCGCTTTATTGACGGAATCTTCGATCTTGGTCGTTCCCGATCCCGTGATATAGCCGACCACGCCGCCGACGTATTTCGAGCTTTCTTCCGAATCGATACATCCTTCCGTCGTGATTTCCGAAAGTACCGTTTCGCCCGTCGCTTGCCCGACGAGAATACCGCTCTTATCCAAGCAAGAAATATCCGCCGATACCGTCAAATCGTCGATCGAAGCGTCGCTCACCGTTCCGAACAGCCCCGCATTTTCGGCGGCGGTCGAGATCTTCAATTTTTCGATCTTGTACCCGTTTCCGTGGAAAGTACCCGAAAAACCGTTGATCGGCGTCCATTCGTTGTTGCCGAGGTTGACGTTTGCCGTAAGGGAGTAGACGGCGTTTGCATAAGCCTCTTCGCCGCTGTTGACCTTTTCACGAAGAAAAGCGAGGTGCGAACCGTCCCCGATTACGTAAGGGTTTTCCTCCGTGCCGTCGCCGCTCAGTTCCGTCGCGACCGTTCCGTCCCATGCGTTTGCGTCCGGATCCGTGCAAGACGCGCAACACAAACCCGTAAAAGCGCCCATTACAGCGGCTAAAAAAGTCGCTGCAAATCTGATTCTTTTTTTCATCTTTTTCTCCTTGAACCGTTATTTCCGACGAGCCAAACCGACCGCCGAAGCTATTATAATTATATAATGAAATAGTTTCCCTGTCAAGTTTTTTCCTTGTTGTCAAGAAAATTTATTTCGAATTTTTAAAAATTTTCACGAAATATATTAAAAAATAATAAAAAAAATTTCATTTTTTGCTTGACAATTGAGAGAGAAGGGCGTATAATAGATACAACGAAAAATTAATTTCGTAATAAAAACAAGTGACATTGGAGGAAACATGAAATTCAGAAAATTTTTTTCACTTACATTAGCGGTTGCCACGACTGCGGCGGCGCTTCCGAATCTGGTCGGTTGCCGCGGCGGTAGCACGAACGGCGGCGGAGACATCGGCGCTTACTATAATACTGAGACGGGCGAGATCAAGGTCGAAGAGGACGTTACGATCGAATTCTGGCTCCAAACCTCCGAACAGTCGTCGAAGATCTACAACGCGATGGTGGACAATTTCCGTGCGGAAAATCCGAATATCACGGTTAATATGACGGAATACAACGCCACGAACTATCAGATGACGATCACCAATCAGGCGGCGAGCGGCGATCTTCCCGATCTCTTCTACGTGCCCGATACCGAATTTTATTACTGGGTTTCCAACGATATGCTCTGGGACTATTCCGATTACGTCAAGCAGGCGGAACTCGACGCGATCTGGAAAGACAGCTACGAGCGTTACCTCTACAATGTCGAAACGAAAACCATCGGATTTTCGGAAAATTCGGGACTTTACGGACTTCCCAAAGATCTCGGGCCCTACGAATTCTGTTGCAACGTCGATCTTCTGAAAACGGTGCTTAACGAGTCCAACCGTCTTGCGACGGTAAGCGGCGCCAAGACGTATACCTTCGAAGAGATCGAAGCGGAATACTTAAACGACAAAGATCCCATGTCGTGGCAAGAGCTGAAAGATCTCGGTAAGATTCTGCAACCGGGCTGTCGCTCGTTGGAAAAATGGATGCTTTCTGGCTATGAAGTGCATGCGGCGCTTTTCTCCAATGACGCGGATTTCGTCAGCGACGACGGTTCCACCTCGCGTGTGGAAGAACCGCAGTTCGCCGCGACCTACGATTTCCTGCACGATATTCAGTTCGGTGACGACAGACTGATGGCGGGCGCGGACGGCGCGGGTACCGACAAAGGGTACACGTCGTTCGTTGGTAAGAAGAGTATCTTCTCGTGGCTCGGGCCGTGGAACTGCGCTACGCTTTGGGGGACGACTTCCGCTTCCGACTATTTCACCAATCAGATCAAGTTGCTTCCCGCGCCTTACGGTCCCGGTGCCGATAACGTATTCGGTACGGAAGACGACGGTAAGAGTACTTGCTACATAGGTTCGATCGGGTACTGCATTTCCGCACGTGAAAAGACGACTTCCGTGAAGAAAGCGGCGGCGTTAAAACTTGCAAAATATCTTTGCTACGACGAAGAAACGCAACGTAATTTCTATTCGCTCGGTCAGCAGGTCCCCAACATCGCAACGATGGCAAACGGGGAATACCTCGCAATGACGACGGTCAACTCGAAGGGTACGCAATATCCCGTGAACCCCGTCAATCTCGACGTATTCGTAGACGTTGTGGACGGATTCAGAGATGAGAACGACAAGGTGGGCGGCAAAGCGCGTTCGCTTACGCGTACGCTCGGTTCCGAGTGGAAAACGCAGTGGGATAAACTGGTCAGCCAAAGAAAATATTATCAGAACGAGTCTATGAGAGCGTCCGAACTTGTCAGCGCTTACAAGGACACGATCAATAAGTGGCTTGCAAAATATAATGAAGAACTTGGAAGATAATCGATTTCGCGGGGTGGCTTATGAATGATGTAACGGTAATGAATCCCTCTTCCCAAGGTCCCGTAAAAGGGATCTTCGGGAGGAAACCCAAAAAGAAACGGGGATTGTTCTGGGGCGAAAACGTCGCGGCGTTTCTGATGATCTTGCCCGCAGTGATCTCTTTCACGGTCTTTATTCTTTTGCCGATGTGCTTTGCTTTGGTGATCTCGCTCTGCGATTTCAACGCCGTAAGATTCACGTTCGAATTTATCGGTTTTGAAAATTACGCGGAACTGCTCAATCCCAACAGCTTATACGGCGAAACTTTCTGGATGTGCGTGTCCAATACCCTTTGGTATCTGATTGAAGTGCCTTTGACGATCGCGCTCGGACTTTTGCTCGCCGTATTGGTAACGAGCGAATGTATGAAGCACAGCCAACTTTTCCGCGTGCTCTTGTACGTGCCCGCCGTATGCAGTGCGGTTGCTTCGAGCATTATTTGGCGTGAAATGTTCTACAACAGCGTTTACGAAAATCAGAAAGGCTTTATCAATCTGATCTTGGGACTGGACGTTTATTGGTTGCGTGATCGCGCATTCTTGTTGACGGCGATCATTTTCAAAAACTCGATCAGCAGTATGGGTAGAAGTATGATCCTGTACTATGCCGCGCTTTGCAATATCTCGCCGGAATATTACGAGGCGGCAAACCTCGACGGGGCGAATTCGTGGCAGAAATTCTGGTATATCACTTTCCCGATGCTTTCGCCGACGACGTTCTATCAACTCATCATGCGAATTTCGACCGCTCTGCAATCGTATGCAGATTCTACGCTGTTCGCGGCAAAGGCGGCGGGTGCGCAGACCATCGTTTATTTCGTTTGGGACTACGGTATCAACCAGCATAATTACAGCATCGCTTCCGCGGCGGCATTGCTCCTCGGCGTGACGATCATGCTCGTAACGATCTTCCAGTTCCGCAGATCGAATAAATGGGTAGTTCAGCTTTAAAAGGAGGGGGAATTATGACACAAGAAAATATCGCTTACGACCATAATATGTCTCCCAACCACACGGACGATTTTTATCGTAGACAGAAACGGGAAAAGATCATGCGCGTTATCAAAACGATCGTGGTGTATTCCGTACTGACTCTCTTCTCCGTGATCGTACTGTTCCCGTTCGTATACATGGTTCTCGGTTCCTTCCGTACATACGATTCTTATCTGGAAAGGACAACGCAGGTCATTCCCGATCCCTTCACTTTTGAAAACTACAAGATCGTATTCGAAGAGGTCCCTTTGTTGACCGGTTATAAAAATACGTTCATCGTCATTTTTTGCGAATTGCCGCTGAACTTGTTTTTCGTATCGATGGAGGCGTTTGCATTTTCCAAATTGCGCTTGCGCAATAAGACCTTCTGGTTGCTCTTCCTTTTGAGCGGTATGATGGTTCCCGGTGCGGTATTGTTGATGCCGAGATACATCGTTTACAGCAAGATCGGGTGGATCAATACGTTGCTTCCTCTGATCGTACCCGGCTTGTTCTCCAACTCGGGCAGAATGTTCTTCTTCATTCAGTACATGATGGGGATCCCTTCGGAAATGTTCGAGGCGGCGAAAGTGGACGGTTGCGGATACATGAAAATGCATTTGCATATCATGCTTCCTTTGTTGTTGCCCGCGCTCGCGGCGCAGGCGATCTTCGGATTCATGGGCAGCTGGAACGAATATTTCGCGCCGTCCATTTACCTTCTCGACGATTCCAAGAGAACGTTGCAAGCAATGCTTGCCAACTTCAACGAAGAGTTCAGAAGCACGGGGAAATTGCCCGTTATCTTTGCGGGCGCGACCCTTTCCTGTATCCCGATGGTAGTTCTCTATCTGTTCTTGCAGAAATACTTTATCAAGTCGATGGCGATCGGCGCGGTAAAGGGTTGATTTACGGGTCGGGGAGAAAATTATGAAATACAAAAAAAGAATTTTATCCGTCCTTCTGGGACTGATTATGGCAAGCGGAGGACTGGTAATGACAGCTTGTAAAAACAAAGAATTTAAAATCGATCAAAGCAAATTGGACGCCACGAGCGGCAAAGACGGCGTGGAATATTCCTACACGACTTATGACAATTCCTCTTTCAACGACTACGACAGCGGCAACAATACTGCCGTCGTAAACTCGTCCGTGTTGAAAGAACAGTGGCCGACGGGTATCGCGGATCCGTATATCATGCGCTACAACGGCACGTACTATCTGTACGTAACGACGAGCGGACTTACCAACTACGGTCTCCGCGCATGGAAATCGGTCGATCTGCAAAACTGGACGCAGTGTCAGGGCGAAGGTTTGCCCCTTGGCTACGTCGTTTCGCCTTACGGTCAGGATCAGAGTATGTTCGGACAGGAAGTACTTTATACGCAGAACGCGTATGCGCCGGAAGTGTACTATTTTAACGGTAAATTTTATATGTTCATCTCTCCCGGTTATGCGGCGAACCCGCGCGGACATTACGTGCTGGTTTCCGATCATCCGGAAGGACCGTTCGATTATTTCGCAGGTCCCCTCGATACGAGGATCGACGCCAGCCTTTTGATCGACGACGACGAACGGGTGTACTATTTCCACGCAACGCCGAACGGTATCACCGTCCGCGAGTTGACGGATATGAATACGCTCGGGGACGAAGCGTTTATCGAAAACAGCGACCTCATGGGCGCATGGACGGAAGGCCCCGCCATGACGAAAGTCGATGGGAAATACTACCTCACGTATACGGGCTTGCATTATCAGACGCCCGGCTATCAGGTGTGTTACGCCGTAGCCGATTCGCTCGATAAGAGCTCGATCGAAAGCGTGGCGGCTTCGTTCAAACGGGGCGCGAACAATCCCATGCTCCTCAACTGCGACGTGGACGAAGGACACGTAGGCAATGGACATTCCGCAAACTTCCTCGGTCCCGACCTCGACAGTTATTACATCGTATATCATAATCTGGACGAACTGTACGACGACGGTATGACCCACCGCAGCGTCAACATCGACAGACTGCTCGTTTCCGGCGGACTCATGACGGTCGCGCAGAACAAGACGGGTTCTATCGCACCCACGTTCCCCCGTTTCTATGCGTGGGGCACGGAGAAAGGCTTTGAAAAGAACGGGAACGATTATCTTTCCACGGCTGTTTCCAACGAGCGCTTCACGGCGGAGTTCAACAGCGGCAAAGACGGAAACGTGAAGTACGTAGTCTCCTATCAGAGCGAAAGCGACTACGCTTACGTGCAAGTCGATTACGCAGCGAAGAAGATCCTGCTTAAACAGGTGAAAGGCGGTGCGGAAAGCTCGATCGCTTCCGGTACCCTCGTAAACGACTTCAAAGCGGAGGATAATCACACGATCCGCGTGGCGTACGGCGAAGGGGAAGCGAACGTCTATTTCGACAATATGTGCAAGATTTCCGCAAAGTGTACGCTCGGCGGCGGCAAGATCGGCTATAAAGCGAGTGGCGCGATTGAGATCGGCTACACGGCTTTGTCCGATCAAGCAAACGGCAGCTCCGACCGCGCGGAGATCAAACAATCGCACGGCGACGTTCCCGCTACGGCTTATATGCCCGAAGGACAAATCGCGGGCGTGGGTTCTTACGTGCTGACGGGCGAAAGCGGCGTGAGAGAAACGAACGGCACGAAGAGCGAATATCTCGGCACGTCGGAACTGTATCTGGCTTCCGCATATGATTACGCAAGATATCTCGTAAACTTCAAACAGTCGGGCTCGTACGGTCTGAGTCTGGTCGTAAACAAGAAAGATTGCGGCAAGACGATCTGCGTGGAGATCGACGGCGGCAAGAACGAACTCTTCAAAATTCCTGAGGTCGGGGAGACCGATCAGGATTACGTACGGGTATTGCTGCCCTCCTTCGAGATCGCGGCGGGCGTGCGCCAAGTCAAGATCCAGAACGCGGGACAGGATTTCGCTTTCGTAAGCCTTGCGTTTGATCCGCTCGATCAAACGTATAGCTATGAAAACGCATTGAATACGGCGTCGGCGCCCGATTCCAAGATCGTTACGGGTACGTACGAACTTAAAGACGGGGCGTTCAGAACGAGCGGCAGTCGTTCGTTCATGCCTTTCGGAAATCAGAATCTTCACGATTTCGAAGCGTCGATAGACATTGCGATCGACAGCGGCGTGTTTGAGCCGATCGGCGTGATCTTCCGTCAGGACAACTACGCGAACGCGGTCGTTCCCGGACAGAACTTCACCGACGCATACTGTCATATTCAAGGTTACTATTTGCAGGTCAAAAACAACTCGCTTACGATTAGCCGTTACAACTACGGTAAAGTCAAGAGTTACGATCTCGGAAGAGTCGTGCTTAAAGCGGAAGCGAACCGTTTCTATACTTACAAGATTGTTGCGGAGGGGAACACCTTTACCGTCTGGCGCGACGGTGAGAAAGTGCTTCAAGTGACCGATCCTCTGGCGTTCCAGACGGGTGCGTTCGGTCTGTACTCCACGGGCGGTTCGGGCTCTTATAAGAACGTTAAGATCCAAGCGAAATAATGCGGAATTTCCGTAAAAAATTATATAACATGAGGTGAAATATGATGAAAAAACAATTGGCTTTATTGTTGGCGATCGGTATGCTTGCAACGGCGATCGGGTTCTCTGCCTGTGACGGCGGCTCGGAGAGCGCTTCTTCGGGGAATAAGAATTCGGGAACGCCCACGACTTCCGATTCCACTCCTTCCGAGTCCGACTCCGAATCTACTGCACAACACGAACATTCGCCCGTTTATTATGCGGGCGTGGCGGCGGATTGTATCCACGATGGTAAGGCGGCGTATTGGTATTGCGACGGTTGCGGAAAGTATTATTCCGACGAAGCGTGCACGACGGAGCTCACCGAATTCACGGTGCCCTCGCTCGGTGGACATGATACGACGAACGGCACGTGCGGCGTTTGCGGTTGGTCGGTTTGGGACGGCACGTCGAAAGCGACGGCGTTCAGTGGCGGCGAAGGTACGGAGGAAGCTCCTTACACGATCGGCAGCGCGGCGGAACTCGCTTATCTCGCTGCTTCCGTCAATGCGGGGGAATCGTATGCGGATAAACATTTAAAACTTACCGTCGATATCGATCTCTCGGGCAAGGTTTGGACGCAGATCGGTTACTATGTGGAAGAAGCAAAAAACCATTCGGAAGAGAAACCTTTCTCGGGTATTTTCGACGGCGACGAGCACACGATCTATAACCTTACGTCGGAGACTGCTGCGGGGCGCTTCGGTATGTTCGGACTTGTACGGTCCGCTACCGTAAAAAATCTTAAATTTGCTAACGTAAACGTTGACGCAAAGAGTGGTACTTTAAACAAAGAATATCATCGCGGCGCTTCCGCCTTGATCGCCATGTCCGTCGGTTCGGTTACCGTTGATAACGTGCAACTTCTTTCGGGTTCGATTTCGGGACAAAGTTACACGGGCGGCATTATCGCCCATGCGGTCGGTTCCTCTACGGAGCTGGTGGGCACGGAAGAAGTCAAGATTTCCAACTGTGTGAGCTATCTCGAGATTGCCAATGCGGGGAACTTCTGCGGCGCGATCCTCGGCGGAACGTTCGGGAAGTTGGTTGCCATCAAAACGACGATCGAGAACTGCACCAACTACGGAACGGTACACGGCAATACGTATACGGGCGGTATCGTCGGACTGATCAGAAATTCGGACGCGGTTCCCGCGACGGCGATGACGGTTAAAAATTGCTATGATTACGGCAACGTTTTAGGCGGAAAATACGTGGGCGGTATCGTCGGCTGGAATCGTACGATGATCACGAATTGTTGGGTCTACGACGGTATTACGCTCGGCACCAAGACTTTGAGAGAACTTTGCATTACGGGCGAGGGCGATATGCTCGATATCACGCTCGTCGGGTATGCGGACAGCTATATCGGAGCGGTCACGGGCGAAGATAACGCAGGAGGCAAGACGGATTTCACGAACTGCGGTTTGTGCGATCCCGAAGGTCGGCCCACGGCGGAATGGGAAGCGTACAAACTGACGGAAAACTATCAGTGGGCAATCAGTTGATCACGGAATAGTATCGTTTACACTTATACCATCTTCTTTAAAAAATCGGCAAGCTTCGTAAGAGGCTTGCCGATTTTACTAATCCCATTTTGCGAAGCAAAACAGCCTGCGGATAGTTGTCCGCAGACTGCGAAAACCACCTACTATGCAGGTGGTGGGAAAGCTTTAGCTTCAAGCCTTGCAATTGCTATACAAAAAAGCTCCTTTGTGCTAAACTAAATATACGACTCGCAACCGTATATAAGGATAGCACAAGGAGGGCATTGAATTGAAAAATCAAAACAACGATATATTTAGTTTAGCACACTCAAGGTGGAAA
>JBGVRF010000035.1:0-2786 GCA_045128175.1 Candidatus Scatosoma sp. | reverse complement strand
CAAAAAGTCTCAATGAAGGCAAAAGAAACCTTTACGCGCAGCCTATTTACTATAAGGCGACGAAAAACAACATTCAGGTCGAGTTTTCCATTCAGCATACGGGGGATTATTCGCAGCGTATTTTCTCGTTTGTAAATAATATTCCCACGCCCGAAGGCGGTTATCACGAAGTAGGTTTCCGTTCGGGCTTGACGAGAGTCCTCAACGAATATGCGAGGAGCAATGGCTTTTTGAAGGAGAAAGACGCCAACTTGCAAGGCGACGATTTCTGTGAAGGCTTGACGGCGGTCCTGTCTATCAAAATGGCGGAGGTACAGTTTGAGGGGCAAACGAAGACCAAGCTTGGTAATACCGAAGCGCGTCCTGCGGTAGAGGCAACGGTGATTGAGGGTTTTAACGCGTTTAAAGACGTCCGTGGTTATAAAAAGACCATGGAAGAAATTATCAAAAAGGCGCAAGGCGCAGCAAAATCCCGTATTGCGGCAAAAACGGCAAAGGATAACGCACGCGCAAAAAACAGCATTGACGGTTTAACGTTGATAGGAAAGCTGGCGTCCTGCTCGGGAAAGAAACCTGAATTTAACGAGATGTTTATCGTTGAGGGCGACTCCGCAGGCGGTACGGCAAAGCAGGCGCGTGTCAGACAATTCCAGTCTATTTTGCCTCTTCGCGGCAAGCCTTTGAATGTTGAAAAGAAAAAGCTGTCGCAGATACTGGAAAACGAAGAGATCAGAACGATGATTAGCGCGATCGGCGCGGGTATCGATCCCGATTTCAAGCTTGACAAGATCAATTATCATAAAGTCATCATCTTGTCCGATGCGGATCAGGACGGTATGCATATCCGTTGCATTTTGCTTACCTTCTTCTTCCGTTATATGCGTCCGCTTGTAAACGCGGGGCACGTCTATATCGGTATGCCGCCTTTGTACAAAGTGTACAAAGGGGACAAGGTTGAATACGCATATGACGACAAGGAATTGGACGAGAAGATCAAAACGATCGGCAAAGGGTATCAGTTGCAACGTTATAAAGGTCTCGGTGAGATGAGCGCCGAACAGCTTTGGGAAACAACGATAAATCCCGAAACTCGCAATCTTATGCAGGTGACCGTTGAAGACGCCGCAAAAGCGGAACGTATGATTACTACGCTGATGGGCGACAAAGTGGAAGGCAGAAAGGAATTTTTGGCGAAATATGCCAACTTCAACAAGAAGGACGGCTTTATAGATAAGATCGAAAAAACGGATAAGAAGGAGGGAGACTAATGGCCAGAGGTAAGAAAAAAGAGCCTGAAAAGATCGAACCGAAGGGGCAATTATACGTTGAACCTTTGGAAAAAGTACTTCATTCCTCTATGCTTCCGTATGCGGAATTTGTTATTCTCGACCGTGCTTTGCCTCGTGTAGAGGACGGTTTGAAGCCCGTGCAAAGACGTATTCTTTATACGATGAACGAAATGGGTTTGACGCCCGATAAACCGCATAAAAAGAGCGCGCGTATTGTCGGGGACTGTATGGGTAAATATCATCCCCACGGCGACAGCTCCGTATACGATGCGATGGTGCGTATGGCTCAGGATTTCAACATGGGCAAAACGCTTGTTAACGGACATGGAAACTTCGGTTCGGTAGACGGCGACCCAGCTGCGGCAATGCGTTATACCGAAGCACGTATGGAACCGCTCGCGCTTGAGTTGCTTCGCGATATAGATAAAGAAACGGTCAGCTTTTCCCTCAACTTCGACGATAGTTTGAAAGAACCGGATATTTTGCCCGGTCGCTTCCCTAACCTGCTCGTCAACGGTGCGTCAGGTATCGCAGTCGGTTTGGCGACCAATATCCCCACGCATAACCTGGAAGAAGTCATTAACGGCGTCGTTGCATATATCGATAATCCCGCTATTTCGCTCGAGGAAATGATGCAGTATATACCATCGCCTGATTTCCCTACGGGCGGTCTTATCATCGCCAACGAGCTGATCCAAGCGTATAAGACAGGTAGGGGCAAAATCACACTTCGTGCGAAGATCACGGCAGAAAAAGCGGATAACGGCAAAACTAACCTCATCATCACGGAGCTTCCGTATCAAGTCAATAAAGCGCAACTTTTGCGTAAGATCATTGAGCTTCGCGAAGATAAAAAGGACGAGCTCGCAGGTCTCGATTACGTCGCCGACGAATCGGACAGAACGGGTATGCGCGCGCTTATCCGTGTGAAAAAAGACGCGGATATCGATTCGATCCTTAAATGTCTGTATAAATATACCGATCTTGAAGTGACGTTCGGTATCAATATGGTCGTTATTGCCGACGGCAAACCCCAGCAACTGGGTTTAATGGAAATCATTCGTCATTACGTGAAATATCAGCAACAAGTTATTTTGCGTCGTACACTGTTCGATTTGAAGCAAGCGCAACAGCGTTGCCATATTTTGGAAGGACTGATCATTGCCGTTCAAAACATCGATGAAGTCATTGCGATCATTAAAAAATCGGAAAGTACGTCGGATGCAAGAAATAAGTTGATGGCACGTTTTGAAATTTCCGAAGTGCAGGCACAGGCGATCCTCGATTTACGTTTGGCACGTTTGACCAAGCTGGAAATTTATAAGCTGGAACAAGAGCTTAAAGAACTTAAAAAGTTGATAAAAAAACTTACGGCGATCTCCAAGAGCGGGGATTTACAGCTGCAAGTCGTCAAAGAAGAAATCACGCAGATCAAGGAAGCGTATCCCACGCCCAGAAGATCCAAGCTCGTGTTTACGCGAGAAGAAGCGGACGGGA
>JBGVRF010000034.1:0-37775 GCA_045128175.1 Candidatus Scatosoma sp. | reverse complement strand
CATCCGGTTGATTTTTTACGGAAATCCCTGTGAAAATGCTACATGTTATGCTCGGTTACAAGAGGGCATACGCTCTTGCAAAATACTTGTCTTTCTTGTGTTTTTCTTGTAAAATCGTGATAAATCACTAATCAACCATTCTCTGTAATATAGCCATATGAAAAATAAAAACGAACAAATTTTCGCGCTTAATCGAAAAAATGTTGCTCTGAGGGGTTGATTTTTTTTCGGATTGCGTGTATAATAGAAAGACAAGAATATATGAAGTCGCGATAAAAACACGCGGCGTAGGATGTGAAAATGGCTCAGAAGATAAAGAAAATCGAAGAAATGATCTCTTTAAGCGGCGAAGCGGCGCGGGTAGTTTCTTACGCCGATTACTTTGCGCGCAAGCCTCTGTTTTCTTCTTTGCAGATCAAAAATTCGGGAGACGTTGCGGTCAACGATTTGACTCTTACCGTTTTCAATGCGAACGGATTACTCATCGATTGCGAAAAGAAGCTGGAGGAAATCCCGTTTGAAAGCGTTGTTTCCGTAGAGCTTGGTAGCTTGCTTTCGCCTTTATATTTCGGTACTTTGGAAGAAGTTCGAGAGGAAAAGATCGAAGTTTCGCTCCGCACGGAAAAATCCGTTATCGCAAAGCTGTCCTTTGTTGTGACGGCATTGCCGTTTGATTATTGGCAGGGTATCGAGGGGGATCCGGAACTACTGGCTTCTTTCGTTCGTCCACGGCTTGCCGATTGCGCAAGATTGCAGACGGAGATTGCTGCGCAACTCAAAAAATGGGAAGTCGCTTGCGAGTTGGGAAGCTATGTCGGAAACGATAAAAACGCAGTACGAAGGATCGTTGCGGCGCTGTATGCGGCAATCCGTCGCTATTCCGTCGTCAAGAAAGGGGAATCCGATTTTTCTGTTCCCGTCGAAGCGGGCGCGGGCGTGAAGATCCTTGCCGAGCGCAAAGCGACGCCTTTGGAGATGGCGCTACTTGTATGTAGCGCGTTGGAGAGCGTTGGCTTGCATTCCGTACTTATTTTTGGGGAACGAGCGGTGGCTTGCGGCGTGTGGCTGTATGACAGCTGTTTCATCGATACCGCGTCCGACGACGTGCAACGGCTCGGCGCGTACATCGCCGATGGTATCAACAATCTCAGCTGTTTTGACGTTGAGGATCTGTTCTCGGATAAAAATGCGGCGTATTCCACTTCGGAGTCGCACTTCAAACAGAAATTGCAATCGGGGGCGTATTACGATCGATACGTGGATGTTCAACGCTGTCGCATCTCACATGTTCTGCCGTTGCCTCTTCGCGCGCGTAATCTTAAAGGTTTTGAGATTCTTTCGGAAGAGGATATGTCTCCCGACGCGGCACCGAAGGAACTGAAAACGACGCAAAAGCTCAGCCTTGACAGCGAACAGACCAAAGACAAGTTTTGGGAACGCCGTCTGCTCGATCTGTCGATGAAAAATACGCTTCTCAATTTCTCGCCGACGAAAACGGTCGTACAGCTTTTGACGACGTCTGCGGACGGCGTGATGGACGTTTTGACGGAAAAGGGAGAGATCAACCTCGCGGCGGCGACGGCCGACGTATTGGAGATCGCAAAACGCGGCGTACATTTCAACACGGCTTCCGAAACCAAAGGTATGCGCGAGCTCATCGCGCTGGAAAACCGCTCGGGCGTGTTGCGTACGTATTCGGAAGAAAAAGTTTTAAACGAGACGGTCAACCGTCTAATCAAGAAAAATAAGGAAGCAGATGAAGAATCGGGCACGAAGATCCTCTATCTTGCACTTGGCTTCCTAAAATGGTATTCGCGTGAGGACGGCACGGAAAAATATGCGCCTCTCGTCCTGCAACCCGTTCAGCTGAAAAAGAGTAAGGGGGGCAACGGCTATGCGGTGGCGATCGCGGATGAGGAATTGTCCGTGAACTCAACCTTGCTCGAGTTTTTGAAACAGGAATTCAATATCGATATCCGAGGGCTTGACGGCGCGATCCAAGGGCTGAAAATTTCCGAAATCCTTGCCATGGTACGTATGGAAGTGGTCGGAATGCGTAATTGGGAGGTGTTCGACGACGCTTATCTTGCGGCGTTCTCCTTCGCGCGGTATCAAATGTGGAACGATTTGCGTCAGAACATCGGCGAATTTTCCAAAAATAAGATCATCAAAGCTTTGTTGGATAATTCCGTTCTTGTCGGAGAGGGGCTTAACGCGACTTTGAAAGAGGATGACGCCACGCCCGAGTCGACCTTGACGCCATTGCCGGCAGACGCGTCGCAATGGGAGGCGATCGCTATGTCGCAGACGGGCAAGAGCTTTGTTTTGCACGGTCCTCCGGGAACGGGTAAATCGCAGACGATCACCAATATGATCGCCAATGCGCTCAACGACGGCAGACGGGTGTTGTTCGTCGCAGAAAAACAGGCGGCGTTGTCCGTTGTTAAAAAGCGTTTGGACGGATTGGGAATCGGCGATTTCTGTCTGGAATTGCACTCGAATAAAGCGAATAAGACGGACGTAATGCAGAAGCTGACCTCGACGCTGGCTTTGGCAGGAACGCCCGAAAAGGTAGGGCTTTCGGAAAAATCGGAGGCGATCGACAAGCTGAAAAAGGAGCTTGCCGAGCCGCTCACGGCTTTGCACAAACGTCGTCGTTTGGGCGTATCCATCTATGAGGCGTTGTTGATCTGTTTAAAGAACAAGCACGCGCCCGATATCATGAACATCGAAAGCACCTTCTACGATGGGCTGACGAAAGAAAAGATCGAGACGTACGAACAGATGATGATCCAGGCAGCAGCTGCGGCGAAAGAGTGCGGCGGCGTGTACAATTCGCCTTTTACGAACGTCAACTTGACGGAATACGATCTGCAGTTGCGTGATTCGGTATATTGCTCCTCCGAAGTCGTGGTCGCAGAGATCAAGCATTTGAAAAATTACATCGCGCTTTTCCTTGATCTGTACAGGCAGAAGATCAGCAAACTGACGAGAAAGAAACTGGATAATCTCTACGAGATCGCAAAACTGCTTTCGGTCGGTACGTTGAACCGATATTTCAAAGAGAACGAAGAGGAGTTCTATTCCTTCTTCAACGCCAACAAGCGTTTGGATGCGTGTTTGGAACGGTATTTTGCAAATTGCAAAAAGCTTGTGGATATCTCGAAGGAATACGTGGAGTTGGGTAAATGGCTGGAAAGGGGTAGGAGTGATTACGAGGCGGATAAGACTGCGAGCGGGGTCGTGAAGAAGCTGAGTAAGACGGCGATATCTCCGTTGTCAAGGGAAATAACCTTACAGATGCTGGAGACCGTATACGAGATATACGAATCGATGGCGCGGATCAAAACGAATACCAAACTTTCGCAGTATTTCACTCTTGCGTTCGGGAGAGTGGATTTCTTCGACGCGCGTAAGAATTTCTTGAAGGATCTTTATAAATTACATGAGCTGTGTGCGACGGTATTTATGGATTACAATCCCGACAGTTTCAACAGTATGTGTATCCGCGCGGCGTGCGGCTACTCTGCGCCTGTGTTGGAAGGGCTGATCCGCTCGGTGGAAAGCTTCCGCGCGGCGGAGGACAGCTTTCTCGAGATCACGAAAGCGGATCGCCGTAAAGTGGCAGAGGAAGCCGTGCTCGATTCGTACACGTCGAAGGCGGGCGCATTGATCGAAAACATCGATATGCTCGCAAGCTGGTGTATGTATAAAAAGACGGCGAAGGCGCTCAACGAAGCCGGATTGACTTTCATCACGGACGCGCTCGAAAACGGTGCAGTGACCAGCGAAAACATTATAGATAGTTTTGAAAAGAATATTTATAAAAATTTCTTGCAGACGAATATTCCTCTCGATCCCGTGCTGGCGCGTTTCTCCGCGGCGGTATCCGAGGAAAAAGCGGAAAGTTTGCGTATGATGATGGAGGAGTTCTCCAAGCTGACCAAAGAGGCGATCCGCGCGAAACTGATCGCGGATATTCCTACGGCGTCCACCGAAGGGAGCCTCAGTCTCGAGGTTGCAAATTTCCAGCGGTATGCAAAGTCCAATCTGCGCGGTATGGGTATCCGCAAGCTGTTCGAGGAGATCCCGGAGTTGATCAAAAAGATCGCGCCGTGTATGCTGATGAGCCCGATGACGGTATCGCAGTATCTGAAACCGGAAAACGGATTGTTCGATCTGGTCATTTTCGACGAAGCGTCGCAGATCCCGACGGCGGAAGCGATCTGTTCGTTGGCGCGAGGCAGATCGGCAATCGTCGTAGGTGATCCCAAGCAGTTGCCTCCGACGACCTTCTTTAATACCACGTACGTTGATGAGGAAAACCTGGAAAACGAGGACATGGAAAGCGTTTTGGACGACTGCCTTGCGATCAATATGCCTCAACAGCATCTTACGTGGCATTACAGAAGCAAGCACGAGAGTCTTATTGCGTTCTCGAACATTATGTATTATGAAAACAGATTGTGTACCTTCCCTTCGCCCGACGCGTTGTCAAGCAAAGTCAAATTCGTCATGGTCGAGGACGGCGTATACGATCGCGGTTTCAGCAAGCGCAATAAGCAGGAGGGAGACGCGTTGGTGGCGGAGGTCATTCGCCGCTTGTCTGACCCGCAACTTAAGAAATCCAGCATGGGTATTGTGACCTTCAGTACCGTGCAGAAGGAATACATCGAACGTAAACTTTCGGCGGCGATCGTCGAGAAACGTTTGGAGGGGGTCGCATACGAATGTGAAGAACCGTTGTTTGTCAAAAACCTTGAAAACGTGCAGGGCGACGAACGTGACGTCATCCTCTTCTCCGTTTGCTACGGCCCCGACAGAACAGGCAGAATCTCACTGAATTTCGGGCCTTTGAATCAGGTGGGCGGTTGGCGGCGCCTGAATGTTGCCGTTTCGCGAGCGAGAGAGGAAATGGTTGTGTTCTCGTCTATGACGGGCGCGATGATCGATCTGTCCAAGACCAATTCTAAGGGTGTTGCGGGATTAAAGGCGTTCCTCGACTTTGCGGAAAAAGGCAGGACCAACCTTGCGATTTCTTCCAACAATCTTGTGGCGAAAAAGCCGGGACTGGGGAAATATATCGCGGAAGAGCTTGCTTCTTACGGCTACGAATGCCGTTCGGACGTGGGCGTTTCGGGTTTCAAGATCGACGTTGCGGTGGTCGACCCTCGCAACCGTCATCGTTTCATTCTTGCGATCATGTGCGACACGCCGAATACGTTCTCCGTCAAGGATCGCAATATTTTGCAGATTCAGACGTTGAAACGAAACAACTGGAACGTCGTACGGCTGTTCTCGGTCAATTATTACAATAATCCGAAACGGGAGATCAAGAAGATAAAAGATCTGCTTGACAAGCTGACAGGTGCGGAAAAGCGAGGGAGTGCAGAGCTGAACCGTTGCAAAAAGCCTTATAAACCGGCAGTTTTGGAAGAACGTTTTGAAAACGCTACGTTTATCACTTCGGGTGAAAACGATAAAGAGATCATTTCCCGTTTGAAATCGATCGTCAGCGCGGAAGAACCGATCTCATTCGATTTCCTCGTCCGTAGATGTTTAACCGGGCTCGGCATTGTCAAATACGGATCGAAGGTGGAGGCTCGTATGCAGGCGCTTGTCGCGCTTTGCGGATTCAAATACGAAAAGATTCTGGGCGTTCCATTCTATCGAAAGACGGACAAAAACGTTGGATACGATAAATATCGCGTAGAGTCGGGTGAGCCGCTTCGTAAAAATGATTACGATTTCACACCGTACGAGATCATTGCTATCGTGCGCGGCGCGTTGGAGGATAAAGTCGCATTGTATATGGAGGAGATTCAGACGATCGTTGCGTCGGTGTTCAAGCTTGCGCGGCCGTCGGATAAGTTCGCTTCGTACGTCAATGACTGCGTGTCTTTGGGCGAGGACAAAGGTCTGTTCGTGCGTTCGGTTTCCGATCGTATCTCGCTTGCGTAAATATCCCTACAAGAAAGATTTTGTCTTGCTTTTATATGCCGATAGACGTCGGGAATATTTTAACGGAAGACGGCAAACGAACCACCCAGGTATTTGATGAAATAAAGATCCACGGTTTATTCCGTGGATTTTTTATACGCTTTTGTTGACAAAATAAGGAAAAGGTGCTATACTGGTATACAGGAGGTAAGAGCGATGAAAAGGACAGAGAAAACAAGGGATAAATTGTTTAATTTCCGTCCGATCTTTTTCGTTGCGGTTTTTCTCTGCATGGGGATAGTCTTTGCGTATGCGCATACGGTTCACGACGTTTCCGTATGGTGGATTTTACTCGGGTTCCCGTTCGCGGCGGCGCCGTTTTGTTTTTGTCGCAGCAAAAAACAATTGTGGAAAACGGCGTGCGCGTTGGTTTCGGTTTTTGTCGCGTTCACCGTCGGGGAGGCAAGCTTTCGGCTTTCTCTTTCAGAATATTGTGATTGCGGACAGTATGAGATCGAAACGCTGGTTACGGGTCGTGTGGTGGAAAAAACGGATTACGGCGGTTTGTGCAGCGTGGTACTTGCCGATGTAAAAATCGGCAAAAATACGGAAGATAAAAAGCTCAACGCATACCTGCCTGCCTCTTTTTTTGAGAATCTTCGGCTTTCTGATGAAATATTGCTGCAGGGAAAGGTGGTTACCGACACGGCGTATTTTGACCAATACGGCTTCCGCGCGACCGATATCAAGAAGGGGATCTGCTTCTTTATGACGGTTACAGAGGAAGAAAACTGCTTGGTGGTCGGGCATGAATTCGATTTGTTTTCGGAAATGCTCGAACGTATCGAAACGGTTGTGTACGCCGGAATGGATGAAACCTCTGCTGCGGTGACGATGGCAGTGTTGACGGGCGATACGTCGAGTATAGAAACGGGACTTTTGGATAATATCCGTATGGGTGGCATTGCTCATATTTTTGCGGTTTCGGGACTTCATGTTGGCGCGTTATTCGCTTTTTGTTTGATGCTTGTGGAGAAAACGCGTCTGAAAAAGCTTTCACGGCCCTTGCGCTTTCTGTTGACGGCATTGGTCGTATTCTTTTACGCGGGCATTTGCGGGTTTTCCGCTTCCGTAGTTCGCGCGGCGGTTCTTTGTTTGATCGGTTATGCCGCGAAATCGTTCGGCGTCACCTCCGATTCTCTTCAAGCCCTCGGCGCGGCAGCGATCGTCATTTTGCTTTTTGCGCCTACGTCGCTGTTCGAGGTCGGTTTTCAGCTCTCTTTTGCGGCTTGCCTGGGGATCATTCTTCTCGGTCGTCGAATATCTCATGCACTCAATGCTCTTTGTTCGGCGGGGAAAAAGTTCGTAACAAAGCTTTTCAAATTGGATAAACGTCCCAGCCCGCACCCCGAGCGCCGAAACGACGACGATACGCATCCGCCCGAGATTCCCGAACGCATTCGTCGCGCGATCGTATCCTTTCTATCGGTAACGCTCGCCGCGCAGATCGCAACGGCACCTATTTTACTGCAAACGTACGGTTTTCTTTCGGGCTGGAGTCTTTTACTCAACGCGTTGTTCGTACCGCTTATCAGCACTGTGTTTTCCTTGCTGTTGCTGTTTGTTGCGATCGCTTGTATCCTTCCGACATCTGCAATTGTGATCGTTTTATATTTACCCTCTGTGGTTTGGTCTGCGCTTTTGCTTGTGTTTCAAACCGTAGATTTTTCCACTTTTGCACTGACGGGGATAACGCTTTCCGCCGGTGGCGAACTCTGTTATTACGGTGGTTGGCAATTTCTGTCGGATAAATGGAACCTTTCCGAAAACGCTAAAATTGCTCTTTCGACGTTGTGTTTTTCGGCATTTGCCGTGATCATGGTCGCGTTGAACTTCTGAAATTCTCTTTTTACAAAGATATCCAAGAAATCGCAAAGAAAAGATTGAAAAGACCCGAATACATTTCCTTGCTTTTTTTCGCAAAATGTGGTATAATAATCGCTAAGATAAAATACATTGGGAGGTAATGGGCTTGAAATACGTCGATTTTAAGAAATTTACGGATGAAAACGGCGCGCAGCCCATCTATCTTTTCGAGGGCGAGGAGGCGTATTTTCGGGAGAAGGGCGAAACGATGCTTCGTTCCCGTTACGTACAAGAGCCGACGCTCGACTTCGTTTCCTTTGACGGCGCGTCGCTCAAAGGCGATAAGCTGAAAACGCTGGTCGACGCGGTCAATTGTTTTCCGTTTATCAGCGAAAAACGCGTTGTTTGCGTAACGGAATTTTATCCGACCGAAAAGGATTTCGAGTATTATTTGAAACCTTTGTTCGAAAATCCGTCGCGGGACGGTATCCTTTTGATCGTCAACGAAGGCAAAGGAAAGACAGGTACGGCTGCGCTGGCAAAAAAGCCTAACGTCACGTACGTAGACTGCTCCCGTTCGGATGAGGAAACGATCAAGAAATGGATCACGCTCACTTGTAAACGCGTGGGTGTATACGCGGACGGAGTCACTTGCGGAAAGCTTGCTTCCTATTGCGTATACGATATGGCGCGCATCTCCAAGGAAACGGAGAAGCTGCTCACCTATTGCGAAGCGAAAGGTCTTGATCGTTTGAAAGACGAGGTCGTGGATATGCTCGTTTATCCCGATTCCGAATATAAGATCTACGAGCTTGCGAATGCGCTTGCCCGAAAAAATTATTCGGAATATATGAAAATCGTTGCCGATCTTTCTACGCGCGGGTTCAATGAAACGACGTTGTTGTCATCGCTTGCTTCCTATTTTCGGGGGCTGTATGAGGTGTCGTTGTGTAGCGGTTCCGACCGAGAGATCGCCACGGCGCTGGGAATAAAAGAATACGCGGCGAAAAAGAACCGAGAGCAGGCAAGAAAGTTTGAAAAGGGAGAGTTGCTCCGCCTTTACAACGACGTTTACGGCGCGATCAGCGGCATAAAATGCGGAGAATTTACGCCTGCATCGGCGTTTAAAACCGTCACGGCGAAACTGTTTTTCGGAAATTCGTAAAAACCTTTTAAAAATGCTTTATTTTTAAAGGAATTTTTTATATAATAATACAAATATATAATAATATAAACCCTAATTTTAATATAAACATAAGAAACGGATAATTCCCGTGTTTTACGGCGCGGCGTAAAAGCGGCCGCGTAAAAGGAGGAAATTATTTATGATAGCAGGATTGTTGACCGCAACGGACTGGTTGAGCAGATTGCAGGAAGGGGTATCTTCCTTTTTCAATGATTTTCAGTGGATCTATGCGCTGGAGATTTTGTTGTTTTACTTGCTTATCTTTTTTGTTTCAAAGGTATTGCGTGATAACGAAGCGACGAAGCTGATGGTATTATACTGGGTGATTCTTCTTGTCTGCGGCGTGGTATCCGTATTTGACGGAACGATTGTCGATAAACAGTTTTTCCTGTTTTTTGTCGTTCTCGTATCCGCCTTTATGCTTATCATGTTCAGTATGGAAGTAAAAAAGAGTCTTTGGGACGTTCACAAACAAAAAGATACGTTGATGGAGAAGCTGCCCGGCAGTAACGTGCAAGAGCCTTCGAAAGCAGAAACAGAACGTTGTATTGCAAGCATCATCAAGGCTTTGCAGAATATGTCAAAAAATAACGTGGGCGCATTGATCGTACTTTCTAAAGGCAGCCTGCCCAAGCAGGTACTACAAAGCGGCGTCAGCATCGACGCGGAGATATCCACGCAACTGATCGAGGGTATTTTCTTCCCCAAAGCGCCTTTACATGACGGTGCGATGGTCATTCACGAACATAAGATCCAGGCGGCGGGTTGTTTTCTGCCCTTGACGCAAAAGACCAGTTACCCCAAAGAATTCGGTACCCGTCATCGCGCGGGCATCGGCATCACTGAGGTCGCAAACGTCATTTCGCTCGTTGTGTCTGAGGAAACAGGGATCATTTCCATCATCAGCCAGGGCAACGTAAAACGTTATGCCGATTATGAAATGTTAAAGGATGCTTTGGAAGATTATTATTGGCAGGATATGCCATTGACGAATAATAAAAAGCGTAACGTAGAACGTAACGGAGGTAACAAATGAAATTCGTGACCTTTTTGAAAAACGTATTTATATCTAAATTCTGGATCAAAGCAATGTCGTTGCTTTTGGCACTGTTTGTCGTATTGTTGCTGAATATCTGAGTTTTGGCGGCTTTCGGCGTTCGAAAAGCGTTTGCGGGAAAAGAGAGAAGTTTGACAATCTTAAGCGGGAATATCTCGTAGGAAAGGAGTTTGTATGGGTATCAAGGTTTGTAAGTTCGGCGGCACATCCATGGCGGACGGAAATATCATTTTAAGAGTTGCGAAGATCGTAGAATCCGATCCTGAACGCCGCTACGTTGTGGTGTCTGCGCCCGGAAAGCGGTTTGGCGGTGATATCAAGGTAACCGATCTTTTATATAAATGTGCGGACGAGGTCGAAGCGGGAGACACTGCGGCTTTTCAAGAAACGTTTGAAAAGATCCGCGTACGGTTTACAAATATCGAGGCAGAGATCGGTAAGGAGCTCAACGTCAAAGCGGGGCTTGACGAGGCGGAAAAAGAGATCCTCAGCGGCGCAGGTCGTGATTATTGCGCCTCTCGCGGCGAGTTTTTGGTCGCGAAGATCGTGGCGGCGGTGTTAAACGTGCCCTTTGTGGATGCGACGGAATTCGTTCGTTTTAACGAAGACGGAATGCTCAGCGAGGAAACGTTCGCGCTTGCGGGAAAGGTGTTGGCAAAATATCCCCGCGCAGTCATTCCCGGGTTTTACGGACTCGGTGCAGACGGAAAGGTAAAGACCTTCTCCCGTGGCGGCGGAGACATTTCCGGTTCGATCGTGGCGAGGTCCGTGATGGCGAGCCTTTATGAAAACTGGACGGATGTCAGCGGCTTTTATGCCTGCGATCCCCGTATCGTCAATTCTCCCAAATGGATATCCGAGCTTTCCTATCAGGAGCTTCGGGAGTTATCGTATATGGGCGCGAACGTTTTGCACAGCGAATCTATTTTTCCTGTCAGGACCGCGGGTATCCCGATCCGGATCTGCAATACCTTCCGTCCCGAGGATACGGGTACTTATATTGTAAAAACTTTTAAACGTAAGCTCGAGGACGGCGCCGTGGTTACGGGCGTTGCAGGCAAACGGGGCTTTACTGCCATCACGTTGGAAAAATCGATGATGAACTCTGAGGTCGGTTTTGTGGAAAAGGTTTTGGCGGTCATTGGACGGCACGGGATCTCTTTCGAGCATTTGCCTTCGGGGATTGATACGATGTCTTTGGTCATCGATAACGAGTTTTTGAAGGACGGCGTGCTGGCAACGCTCACGGAAGAAATGATCGCGGCAGTGAAACCCGACAAGATTTATACGCACGAGGATATCGCGCTGGTCGCGACGGTCGGACACGGTATGGCAAAGAGCGTCGGTACTTCCGCGCGGCTGTTTAAGGCACTTTCGGAGGCGGGCGTCAACGTGAATATGATCGATCAGGGCTCCAGTGAAATGAATATCATCGTCGGCGTGGAGGGCAAGGACTGCGCAGATTGTATCCGCGCGATCTATAATGAATTTTTTAATTAAAATGTAAAAAGTTTTTATATAAGACTGAAAATAGAAATTTAAATACGTGAGGAGAAAATTATGAAAGCTTATACGGTTGAGCTGACAAAAGATTATGGCTTTTTGCAAGGCGGTAAATTGGATTGTATTCTGATGAGCGCGCCTTATGACGACCCGAATGCGAACGAAAATTGGCGGCGTCCTGCATTGATCGTCGTGCCCGGTGGCGGCTACGGTATGACCAGCAAGCGCGAGGGCGAGCCTATTGCTACGTCGTTTTTGGAAAAAGGATTTCAGACCTTCGTGCTTTGGTATCTCTGCGCGCCCGACGGAGCGCACTATCCCGAACAGCTTCTTGAGCTGGCTTCAGCGGTGGATTACGTACGGAGACACGCGGACGAGTTGCGCGTCAATCCCGAGGAGATCTTTGTCGTGGGCTTCTCCGCCGGCGGACATCTGACTGCGGATCTTGCCGTTGAGCATCAAAGCGTATCCCAAAAGGCTGGCGTTTCGCTTGACAGTAAGCCTACCGCAGTCGGACTTGCTTATCCCGTGATCTCCAATATTAACGGTCACCAAGGAAGTTTTGAAAATCTTCTGGACGGTTATACGGACGAAGCGAAAGAAGAACTGATGAAAACGCTTTCATTGGAAAAGGCGGTCAGCGCGCAAACGCCGCCTGCATTCATTTGGACGACTGCGGCCGATAATTGTGTTCCAGCGGACAATTCCATCCGTTTCGCGCAGGCGTTGGCGGATAAGGGAATCGATTATGAATTGCACGTATATCCGAAAGGTGTTCACGGTCTTTCGACGGGAAAGCTCGAGATCAATCCCCCGAGCGATGCGTTGAAGCGTATGGATCGTTGGATCGCGGATTGTTCGGAGTTTTTCCATATGTACATCGTTGAAAAATATTGAGAAAATATAGAAAAAATAAAAGCGAAAAGAGAGCCTAAAAGACTCTCTTTTTTTTGCTTCAACTCTTACATGGTATGCTCGTTTTACTGTTTTCTGGCACGGATATATACGCCACCCCGCCGCAGGGTGCAACCGTGCGCCTTTGCCATTGCCGATACGCCGACGATCTGATATCCATCTGCTGCCAGATCGGGCAATAACCGTTTTAATGCGGACACGGTATTAGGATATCCGTCGTGCATAAGCACGATCGCTCCGTTGAAGCGGTTTTCGAATACCGTATTATAAATACGTTCTTCGGATATGCCTGTCCAGTCTAAGGTATCGATCGTCCAATCAATAAGGGGGGCAGATGCGTGTTCACAGATAAAATCGTTTATTTTTCCAAACGGTGCGCGAAGCAGATGTCTTTCTTTTCCGTCCGCTTTTTTTAACAATTTGTCCATTTTTTCGATCTCTGACTGCAACTCGGTTTCAGATAAAGTCGTCAGGTCGTAATGGGCGTAGGTATGATTCCCCAGTTCGAAGCCGAGCGCGCAAGCTGTCTGTAATAAATGCGGCGTGGAATTTTCAAAGCGGATACCGTTAAAAAAGACGGTGGCGGTGGCTTTCAATTCGGGATATTCTTCATCGAAAGCGGCAAATACGGCAAGGATATTCTCCAACGTTTTGGAAGGCGCGTCGTCGAAGGTAAAAGCGATGAGCTTTCTGGTTCCGTCAATATAAGAAATGTCCACGTCAGACATATCCCATTCTTCCGAAGTCGTTTCACTTTCATCGGGCGGTGTTTCGGGAGAGGAAAAATCTTTCGATTCGGAAACATAGTCGCTTTGCGACGATTCGGGATCGCTTCCGCTCGAATCGGGGCGGACTGCGTTGCAAGCGGAAAAAATACAAAGGAGAGCAGATAAAGAACAAAAAATTTTTTTAAGAACAGGGTATCGCATAAAAAAAGTATTCGCAAATTTTTCGCGGTTATGCGGGAAAGGTAAACGGAAAAACGGAAACGAAAAAGCGGTAACAAAAAGCGGAAGCTGTTGCATACGAATAATTATCTGCGTCGGGGTAACTCGAAAGAAAAAGGCGTAGGGAGGTTTGTATGCATAAAGAGGAAGAACAGATCTGCGAGGTATGCGCGCGGTTCGGATTGTGCCGTAGCGAGCGCGATTGCGAGCGTTTGACAGGCGGACATATCAATTCCACGTATCGGGTGTATTATTGGCAGGATGGGGAAGAGTGGAACTGCATCGTGCAGCGCATCAATACGTATGTTTTTCGGGATCCGATCGCGTTGATGGAAAATATTGCGATTGTGACGGAATTTCTTTGCGAGAAACGGTTGCGTAGCGGCAGTGACCTGCAAAACGCGTTGCGATATTTACGCGCGAAAGACGGAAAATATTACACGCGTTTACCGGACGGGAGCTTTTGGCGATGTTGCCGTTACATAGAGGGTTCGACGTCGTTCGCGTATACGAATGATTTGAAAATAATTGAAGAATCGGGAAAGGCGTTCGGAGAATTTCAGGCGCTGTTAACGGATTTTCCCGTCGATCGGCTACATATTGTCATACCGCATTTTCATAATACGGTAATGCGCTATGCCGCCCTGCGACAGGCGTTTTCCAAATCCGATGCGGCGCGTATTGCGTTGGCCGAGGAAACATTTAGGGGATTCGAGAAGCTGGAACCGCTTGCGACGCAGCCTTATCGTTTACAACGAGAGGGACAATTACCTCTCCGCGTTACGCATAATGACACCAAAACGAGCAACGTGTTGTTTGAAGCTACGTCGGGACGGTATCTGTCGGTGATCGATCTAGATACGGTTATGCCGGGGCTGATCGCTTTTGATTTTGGAGACGCGATCCGCGCGGCGGCGTCAACGGCGGTCGAGGATGAAAAAAACACCGATCTTGTCGCCGTCGATATGGACAAATACGAAGCGTTTACGTGCGGCTTTGTCGGAAAGCTTCGCGAGGGGCTGACGGAGCGCGAAGCGGAAACTCTTGCGCTCGGCGCGCTTGCAATGACGGCGGAATGCGGCGTACGTTTTTTGACCGATTATCTCGAGGGGGATCGGTATTTTCGGACCGAGTATCCGGAGCATAATCTCATACGTGCGAAATGCCAGTTGACTTTGGCGTGGGATATGGCGAAGCGGCTGGAGGAGATGGGACGGATTGTAAAAAAATATTACCACTGATCGCGACGCGACGGCGGTAAAAAAGGGAGGTGGATCATGCGGATTTGTTTTGTTGGCACGGATACGTTACGCTCTTTTAGAAAAGGAAGCGTTTGCGAGTCGGGGGACGTCGCGTCGAAGGCAGAGCTGTTTTTATTTGGCTTTCGCGGTATCGGCGAGGTCAATTACGAAAAGGAGCTGAAAGGGGAAACGAATTATTTTGAGGATGCGGCGTTATTGTCCAAGGCGCGAAAAGCGGTGGTCGTGTGCGGTTGCGTGACGGACACACGCGGACATAAGAGAAAATCTGCGTTAGTTGCGGAAAACGGTCGGTTGGTCGGCGTATCGGATATGATGAACGTTGTCGACGGCGAGATCGGTTGCGGCGCGGGCTTGCGTGTGTATGAAACCAAACTCGGAAGAATGGGGATCGTTGTGGCGGAGGATCTGAATTTTCCTGACGTTATAAGATCTCTTGCCGTTTGCGGCAGCGATTTTATCGTTTGTCCGTTCGGTCGGGTCACGGACAGTATCCAGCAGGTGCTACTTCGTGCCGATGCGTATTGTTACGGCGTCCCCATTTTCTTTTGTGCCGACGGATATTGTATGATCGCCGCTCCCTCAGGGGATATTGCATTCGCTTCGCCGCACAGTCCTGTATATACCGAATTTGAAAACGTACGGGAATATCATCTGATTGAAACCCGTCGCCGAGGCTTTTTCCGAGCCTCCGTATAAAAAAACGCATAGTTGGAAACTACGCGTTATAGGAGGCTTTTGATGAAACGACGGGAATCAAAAGCCCGCGTTTTTGATATCGCGATCGACTGCGCGTTTTACGTCGCGTTCGGCGATGGACTGTTTTTTGTCAAAGGTGTGTTTACCGCGGCAAAGCGCGATTTCCATTTTGACGAGCGAATCTTTAAAATATAATTTCAAAGGCACGAGGGTATAGCCCTGTCGGTTGATCCTACCTGTGATCTTGGCGATCTCGCTTTTATGCAACAGCAATTTTCGGTCGCGACGGCTGTCTTTGGTGCTGAAGGCATCCGATTTTTCGTATAACGCGATATGCATATTTTTTACCGAAACGTCGTTGCCACGGACAAAGCAGAAACTGTCGTTCATATTCACATTGCCTTTTCTAAGCGATTTCACTTCGTTGCCCTCAAGGACGATCCCCGCCTCGTATTTTTCTTCGATAAAATATTCAAAAGACGCGCTTTTGTTGGTCGCGATTATTTTCATAAGATAGCCTCCGTGTGTCGTTTTTGAGTTAAAAAGAGTTCAACGCATACCTGGTATGCCTGTTTTAGCGTTCCTTTAATTTTTCTAACGGCCGGAATTCCGTTCTGCGACGGTAAAAGTCGACGTCGATGACCCGCACGCGGATCTCTTCGCCGATGGTATAACGTCTGTCTGTACCGATCAGGGTAAAGCGATCGGGATCGTAGGTGAACTCTCCGAACAGCGATTCGATGGGGATAAATCCTTCAATGGTGTTAGGTAGCTCGGCAAACAAGCCGAAGGCAGTCACGCCCGAAATAACGGCGTCGTATTCCTCGCCGATACGTTCGCTCATATACATCGTCATATACAGATCGTCAACGTCTCTTTCCGCGTCTGCCGCGCGACGTTCGCGCTCGGAGGATTGCTTTGCCGCCTGTTCGACGAAATCGGAGTAGCGTTCCACGGCATGCGCGTATTGCCCGTTGATAACTTCCTTGATGATACGATGGATGCAAAGATCGGGATAGCGGCGGATAGGGGAAGTAAAGTGGCAATAACAGCCGCTTGCCAAACCGAAATGACCGACGTTTTCAGGCGAATATCTCGCTTTTTGCATCGAACGCAACATCACTCGGTTCAGTACTGAATAAATAGGCATGCCCTCTGCGGTTTTTAAAAGATTTTGATAATCGTACGGCTTTACGTCGTTGACGGAAAAGCGCGCGGTCAAGCCCAAGGTTTGGGCAAACGCTCGAAAGGTCGTCGCTTTTTCCTCGCTCGGCTTCTCATGGATACGGTAAACAAAGGGCGCTTCGATAGAACTCATGTATTCCGCAACCGTTTCGTTTGCAAGCACCATAAACGCCTCGATGATTTGATAGGAAAACGCCCGTTCGTAATCGGGAATTTTGATCTCGTCGTTTTCATCGAGAATGATCTTTGCCTCCTTCACGTCGAGAGAAATGCTTCCCTTTTTGTTTCGCATCGTCTGCAAAATATGCGTCAACTCGGCAAACAGGCACACCATGTCTTTGATGAGCGCATATTTTTGACAGGCTTCTTCATCTCCGTCGAGGATTTTCGTTACCTCGTTATAGGTCATTTTATGCGCGGAGCGGATAACCCCTTCGACAATTTCGCTATTCGTTACTACGCCCTTTTTATTGATGCGCATCAGGCAGGAAAGGGTCAGACGGTCTTCACCCTCGTTTAAAGAACAGATCCCGTTTGAAAGCGCGCGGGGGAGCATGGGCAATACTCGATCGGGAAAATATACGCTGGTGCCCCGTTCGTATGCTTCCTTATCCAAAGAGGATTGATAGGTCACGTAATGGCTCACGTCGGCGATATGCACGCCGAGCAGGTAATCCTCGCTTACTTTTTCCAAAGAGATTGCATCGTCGATGTCCCGCGTATCTTCGCCGTCGATCGTGACGATCAGTTTGTCGCGGAAATCACGTCTGCCGATAAGATCGGCTTGGGTAATGCCGCGGCTTTCCTGTTTTTTCGCCTCTTTCTCCACACGCGGGGGAAACTCTTCTCGTAGATCGTACGAGCGAATAATGGACAGTTCCTCGGCAAAAAAGTCGTCCTCCTCACCCAGCACCTCGACGATTTCGCCTCCGGGTGCTTTGTTATACGGATAGGAAGTGATTTTCGCCACCGCCTTTACGCCGTTGGGAATGTTAAAACATTCGGAAAGCGGGATATAGATCTCGGAGGAAAAACGTTTCTCGTCGGGGAGAAGATATCCCGCGCGTCTGTCCTTGCGGAAAGTCCCGACGATCTTCGTATATCCGCGTGAAAGGATGCGTAAAACCTTTCCCTCGTCGTCGCTTCTGCCGTAGACCCGCTCGATCAGAACAGTGTCGCCGTGGAAGGCGCCACCAAGGTTTTTATGCGGGATAAAAAAATCGTTTTCATAAGCGTTTCTGTCCTCAGGCACAAGAAATGCAAAGCCGCGTTCATTGCCGGAAATTACGCCTTTTACCAGTCCTAATTGTTCCGTCGTTCCATACCTGCCCCCGTCGTTTTGAAAAATTTCTCCCTCTTCACACAATGCGTCGAGAAGGTCGGTAAGGCGTTTTTTCTCCCGATAGGGGATTTGTAAAATTTTACAGATTTCGGTCACGTTTTTTCCCGCCAATGTCCCGTCTTGGAACTGACCGAGTAAAGATTCTTTCGCGTTCAAGCGTTTACCTCCCGGAAAAGATTATGTAGAAAAAAGGGGGGAGCAATAAAAAAGGCGGCTTGTAAGGAAAGCCGCCGATGATGTTTCGTTCAGATCAGGTCCAAAGCGCTTCGATCTGCAAAACATAGAAAGCAATGGAGAAAATAACAAGGACGATAAGACAGATCCAAGTCCATTTCTTTCTCTTTTCTTCAATCGATTTACCTTTGTTCTTGCCGAAGAAGGTCTCGCTGGAACCGCCAAGCGCGTCGATACCGGTAGAGTTGCTGGGTTGCAACAAAACGAGAACGATCGCAGCGATCGCCGCAGCTGCCATAAGTACGATCATCGTGATGCTCAATGCCATACGTAATTCGTAATGTGCAGAGTCAACAACGGGAATCAACAAACTAATCAAATTCAACATATTCGTTCAATCCTTTTGCTTTTTTTCTTTTGCGAAGGAAAATCCTCCGTTTTTCAATGTTACCTAATGATTATAGCATACTAAAAAAAATATCGCAACCGTTTTTAAGGGCTTTGCGTAAAAAAGTTTTCATTTTTTTGTCAAAGCAAGCGACGAAGGGAAAATGCTCCGTCGCTTGCCAATCGACTTAAAAAACAAAAATTTATTTGATCAAGCTTTTGCCCGTCATTTCTTTGGGTTGAGGCAGCTTCATCATGTCCAGTAGCGTGGGCGCAAGGTCTGCCAAAACGCCGTCTTCGCGCAAAGAAACGTTTTTATATTCTTCGGATACGAGGATAACGGGTACAGGGAAGGTCGTGTGCTGTGTAAACGCCGTCACGCCGTCCTCCGCGATCATCTGATCGGCATTTCCGTGGTCCGCCGTCACCAGCGCGCTACCGCCCATGGCGAGGATCTTATCCGTTACTTTTTTCACACATTCGTCCACGGTATGCACCGCTTTTACAGCCGCTTCCATCACGCCCGTATGTCCGACCATGTCGCAGTTTGCAAAATTGAGGATCACGACGTCGTATTCGCCGGAATCCAGCTCTGCAAGCACGCGGTCAGTCACGAGATACGCGCTCATCTCGGGTTGCAGATCGTAGGTAGCGACCTTCGGGGAGGGGATCACGATACGCGTTTCGCCTTCCACGGGCGCTTCCAGCTTCGCGTTGAAGAAGAAAGTCACGTGCGCGTATTTTTCCGTTTCCGCAATGTGTAATTGTTTCATCCCCAAAGACGCGATATACTGCGGCAGTGTGTTCGTGATGTCGTCGGGCGGGAATGCCACACCGACGTTTTCGAAGGACGAATCGTACACCGCAAACCCGACGTAGGTGGGAGCAAGGAAGCCCGTTTTTCTTTCAAATCCAAGCGTTGCGCCCGTCTTCGCGTCAACGTAGGGGAAGGTCTTTTGCGAGAACATTCTCGAGATCTGTCTTGCTCTGTCGGGACGGAAGTTAAAGCAAATGATGCTGTCGCCTGCGCCAATCAAAGCTACAGGCTTGCCGCTTTCGGTAAGATTGGTGGGTAGGATGAATTCATCTGTTACGCCGTTTGCGTAGGAGGCTTTTGCCGCGTCTTCGGCGCTGCCTTCGAATTGTACGCCCGTACCGAGGGTGAGCATATTGTACGCTTTTTCTTCACGGTCCCAGTTGTTGTCGCGATCCATCGCATAATATCTGCCCGAAACGGACGCGATCTTGCCGAAGGACAGCTCGTTCAGCTTGTCCTGCAGATCTTTGAGAAAATTTGCCCCCGAGGTAGGCGCTACGTCACGGCCGTCGGTAAACGCATGGATATATACGTTTTCAAGTCCTTCGTTTTTCGCCATTTCCACCAGCGCGTAAAGATGCTCGATATGACTGTGTACACCGCCTGTGGAAACAAGTCCGTACAGATGCAACTTTTTGCCGTTATCTTTCGCCGCGCGCATTGCGTGGAGAAGCTCTTCGTTTTTGAAAAACTCACCGTTTCTGATATCTTTTGTGATCTTGGTAAGATCTTGGTAGACGATACGACCCGCACCGATATTGAGATGTCCGACTTCGCTATTTCCCATCTGACCGTCGGGAAGACCTACGGACATACCGCTCGCGCCGAGCTGCGCGGAAGGGTAATTCGCCTTCAGTTCATTGACGTATTTGCTTCCGTCCGCAAGGATCGCGTTTCCGTTCTCGCTGGGATTGATGCCGTATCCGTCCATGATGATAATTGCGTAAGGTTTCTTCATTTTTATCTCCTGAAATCCAAAATGAAAGGGGCAGGTATGCGTTGAATTAGAAAAATCATCTCAAACCTTCCCCTTGATGGCGTTTTTCCCTTCCGTCTCCGCGACGTATTTTTCAGAAGACGGAAAGGGACAATAAGCAACAGACCGTCGCTTATTTGTCAAAGTTTACGATCGTAGCGAAATCGGGAGCTTTCAAGGAAGCGCCGCCGATAAGTCCGCCGTCGATCTCGGGCATAGCCATCAGTTCTTTGCAGTTGCCTGCGTTCATACTGCCGCCGTACTGGATACGCAAAGCTTCCGCGCACTTGGGACAGAACATTTCGCCGACCGTTTTACGGATGAATGCGATGGTTTCGTTTGCCTGCTCTGCGGTAGCGGTCTTGCCGGTGCCGATCGCCCATACGGGTTCATAAGCGATGACGATCTTTTTGATGTCTTCGATGCCCTTAAGGCCTTCGTGGATCTGGGTAGCAAGCACTTCTTCCGTTTTGCCCGTTTCTCTTTCTTCCAGCGATTCGCCAATGCAAACAATGGGGGTGAGTCCCGCGTTCAAAGCGGTAAGCGTTCTCTTGTTTACCGTTTCATCCGTTTCTCCGAAATATTGACGGCGTTCGCTGTGCCCGATGATGACGTATTCTACGCCGTATTCTAAAAGCATCGCCGCAGAGATCTCGCCCGTGTACGCGCCTTTTTCCGCGAAATGTACGTTTTCCGCACCAAGCTTGATATTCGTGCCTTTCAGCGCTTCGCTGACCGCGGGGATATCGATCGCGGGGACGCAAACGACGACGTCGCAGTTTGCTTCCGTTACAAGGGGAGCGATCGCGTTTACAAGCGCTACGCCCTGGGAAGCGGTATTGTTCATTTTCCAGTTACCTGCAATGATAGGTCTACGCATAATTTAGTATCTCCTTTTATGGTAAAAATTATTTTTTATGACGTGGTAGGAGGGCGATTCGGTAATCGCCCTCGCAAAATTTTAAAAATTATTTATCGTTAAGGCAAGCGATGCCGGGAAGCACTTTGCCTTCGAACAGCTCGAGGGAAGCGCCGCCGCCCGTCGAGATATGCGTCATCTTGTCTGCAAAGCCAAGCACCTGAACAGCCGCTGCCGAATCGCCGCCGCCGATAATGGTGGTCGCCTTGCCGTATGCGTCAGCCAAAGCCTGCGCAACAGCCTTCGTGCCTTCCGCAAGAATGGGATTTTCGAATACGCCCATAGGCCCGTTCCAGATGACCGATTTCGCGTTCGCAACCGCTTCCGCGAACAGCTTCTTGGTTTCGGGCCCGATGTCCAGACCCATCATGTCTTCGGGGATCTCAGCGGAAGGAACAACCGTCGTTTCGATTGGCGCGTCGATAGGGTTGGGGAATTCTTTCGCCGCAACGGTATCCACGGGCAGAAGAATGGTCTTGCCGAGCGTTTCCGCTTTTTTAAGCATTTCCAGACAGTAATCGATCTTTTCGTCGTCGACGAGAGAGGTACCGATCTTGCCGCCTTTTGCTTTGAGGAAAGTGTACGCCATACCGCCGCCGATGATAAGGGTGTCGCATTTTTCAAGCAAGTTGGAGATAACGTTCAGCTTGTCCGCAACCTTTGCGCCGCCAAGGATCGCCACGAAAGGTCTTTCGGGATTCTCAAGCGTGTCTGCCATAACGGAGAGTTCTTTTTCGATGAGGAAGCCGCAAGCCGCCGTCTTAACAAGTCCTTCTTCCACGATACCCGCGGTGGAAGCGTGCGAACGGTGCGCCGTACCGAATGCGTCGTTTACGTATACTTCGCAATAGCTTGCCAAAGCCTGCATAAATTCGGGAGCCTTCTTCTCTTCGCCCTTGTGGAAACGAAGGTTTTCAAGCAGAACGCATTCGCCTTCCTTGCAAGCGGCCACTTTCGCTTTCGCATCATCGCCGATAACGTCGGAAGCAAACGTGACCTTGCCGTCCAACAGCTCGTTCAAACGCGCGGCAACGGGCGCAAGCGTAAGCTTTTTAACGTCTTTCTTCGCCTTTTCCAAAGCTTCTTCGGTTGCCGCAGCCTGTTCCGCTTCGGGCAGAGCCGCGATCTTCGCCTTTTCTTTCTTATTGAGCTCAAGCTTGCAATCGAAAACGTTGTGGGGCTTGCCCATGTGTGAGCAAAGCACAACTTTTGCGCCCTGTTCCATCAGATATTTGATTGTGGGAAGCGCGCCGATGATACGGTTTTCGTCGGTGATGACACCGTCTTTCATGGGTACGTTGAAGTCGCATCTGACAAGGACCTTTTTGCCTTTTACGTCAATGTCTTTTACGGTTTTCTTGTTCATAAAATAAGAAATCTCCTTACATTAATTTTTTTCATACATATATAATACCCAATTTTTTTGCTTTTGTCAACTTTTTGGGAAAATAATCCGAAAAAAGATTTTATTTTCATCGAATTTTCGGAAAAATTCCCTGAATTGTTGACGGCGGCGTGATAAATATGCTATAATATCCGAGAAAATACAAAGGAAGGTAGGCTTATGAGCAGAGCGGACGAAATTTTTGCGCAGAATATGACAGATATCATGGAAAACGGATTTTGGGATACGGAGCTGAACGTCCGTCCGAAATGGGAGGACGGTACTCCGGCGCACACAGTGAAAAAATTCGGCATCGTCAACCGTTATAATTTGCAGGAGGAATTTCCCATTCTGACTATGCGCCGTACGGCATTTAAATCTTGTGTGGACGAGCTGCTTTGGATCTGGCAGAAAAAGAGCAACAATATCCGCGATCTTAACTCGCATATTTGGGACAGTTGGGCAGACGAAACAGGCTCGATCGGCAAAGCATACGGCTATCAGCTGAGCGTGAAGCATCAATATAAAGAAGGGGAGTTCGATCAGGTAGACAGGGTTTTGTTCGACCTTAAAAACAATCCCGCCAGTCGTCGTATCATGACGAATATCTACAATTTTCAAGACCTGCACGAGATGAATTTGTATCCCTGCGCCTATTCGATGACGTTCAACGTCACGGGAGATACCTTGAACGGGATCCTCAATCAACGCTCCAACGATATGCTGACGGCAAACAACTGGAACGTGGTGCAATACGCGATGTTGCTTATCATGTTTGCGCAGGTATCGGGGCTGAAAGCGGGGGAGCTGGTCCACGTGATTGCCGACGCGCATATTTACGATCGGCATATCCCTTTGGTAAAAGAGATATTGAACAATCCTCGTCATGCCGCGCCTAAGTTGATCGTTGATCCGAACGTAACGAATTTTTACGATTTTACGGTGGACAGTTTCCAACTTGTCGATTATCAATACGAAAAGCTGGAAAAAAAGATTCCCGTCGCGATCTGAGTAAGAAATTTATCGGAGGAAATACTATATGATTCGCGCGATCGTACACGTTGATAAAGAATGGGGCATCGGTAAGGGGAATGACATGATGTTTTCCCTGCCTAAAGATATGAAATTTTTTCGCGAAACGACCCTGCATCATACCGTCGTAATGGGAGGCAAAACCTTACGCTCTTTTCCCAACGGAAAACCCTTGAAAAATAGAGTAAATATTGTCATATCAAGGGGGCAGGTATGCGATGAATGTGTTTCTGTTCATGATTTCGACGCCTTGAAAACGGAGATGAAAAATCGTGAAAACGAAGAAGTTTACGTTATTGGCGGGGGCATAATCTATGAAAAATTACTGCCTTATTGCGAAGAGGTTTTGGTGACGAAGGTGGACGCCGTCGGCGGCGCGGAGGTGTTCTTTCCCAACCTCGATAAAGATGAAAATTTTATCTGCGTTTACGAAAGCGAGCCGATAGAGGACAACGGGTATACTATTCGCTTTACAACGTATAAAAACAAGGCGGCGCGACCTTTATAAGCATAAAAAAACGCTTTCTGCAAGTCGAAAATCTCTACTTGCGAAAAATTTTTTTATATTTTATAAAAAATTTTTTATATTTTATAAAAAATATTGTCGTATACACGCGTTTTTTCTTGTCAATTTCAAGAAAAAGTATTAAAATAATAAGGTTGAAAACTTTTACAAAATAAGGAGCGTTTTACAATGATCAGAAACGATTTGAGAAACGTAGCAATCATCGCGCACGTTGACCACGGCAAAACGACGCTTGTCAACGAAATGCTGGCGCAGGGCGGCGTGTTCCGCGAAAATCAGCAGGTACAGGATCGAGTTATGGACTCCGGAGATCTCGAAAGAGAACGCGGTATCACCATTCTCGCGAAAAATACTTCCGCGCATTATAAGGGGGTAAAGATCAACATCATCGATACCCCGGGCCACGCGGATTTCTCGGGGGAGGTAGAGCGCGTTCTGAAAATGGTAAACGGCGCGATCATTTTGGTCGACGCGGCGGAAGGTCCTTTGCCGCAGACCCGATTCGTTATGCAGAAGGCATTACAGCTCGGTTTGAAAATGATCGTTGTCATCAATAAAGTAGACCGTCCCGACGCGCGTATTTCGGAGGTCGTGGAAGAAATGCAGCTTCTGATGATGGAGCTCGACGCGACGGACGAGCAGCTGGAAAGCCCGATCGTCTATTGCTGCGGCCGTCAGGGTACGGCTTCTCTCGATCCGGACAAGCAGGAGGCGAACCTCGATCCGCTGTTCGATACGATCCTTGAAACCATTCCGCCTATGGAAATGGATACGGAAGGCCCAGGACAACTTCTCGTTTCCTGTATCGATTACAACGAGTTTGTCGGCCGTATCGGTATCGGCAGGATCGAACGCGGTGTGATCCGCGCCAACGAGCCTGTTTCGATCTGTAATTTCAACGATACGAAAGTAAGGACGAATTGTAAGATCGCCAATCTGTATCAGATCGAAGGTCTCGAGCGTGTTTCCGTTCCCAATGCTATGGCGGGCGATATCGTCGTATTTTCGGGGATCGACGGATTAAATATCGGCGACACGGTGTGCGAGCCGACGAAGGTCGAGCCTGTGGAATTTGTCAAGATCGAGGATCCCACGGTCGAGATGACCTTCTCCGTCAACGACAGTCCATTTGCAGGCAAGGAAGGCAAATTCGTTACCTCCCGTCAACTTCGTGACCGTCTGTATAAAGAACTTCTTCGCGACGTTTCCCTGCGCGTTTCGGACACCGATTACGCGGACAGTTTCCGCGTGTGCGGCAGAGGGGAAATGCATCTTTCCATTCTCATCGAAACGATGCGCCGCGAAGGGTACGAATTCCAAGTCTCCACGCCGAAGGTGCTGTATAAAGAGATCGACGGCGTATTGCACGAGCCGATGGAGCGGTTCGTTGCGGACGTCCCCGAAGACATGACGGGGCCCGTATTTTCGGAAATGGGCAACCGTAAGGGCGTATTGTTGCAGATGAATGCGGTCGGCAGTCGTATGCGTTTGGAATTTATCGTGCCTTCCCGCGGACTGTTCGGGTATAAGAGCCAATTCCTTACCGATACCCGCGGCCAGGGTATTATGAATACGATCTTTTTTGAATACGAACCCTATAAAGGGGATATGCAACGTCGCAACACGGGCTCTCTCGTCGCGTTTGAAACGGGCGAAGCGGTCACGTACGGTCTGTTCAATGCGCAGGGCAGAGGCAATCTGTTCATTACGCCCGGCACGCCCGTATATCAGGGTATGGTCGTCGGGTATACCAACCTCGCGGACGATATCAACGTCAACGTCTGTAAGACAAAACACCTTTCCAATACCCGTTCCTCGGGTAGTGACGACGCATTGACGCTTGTACCCGTCAGCAAAATGAGTCTGGAGGAATGTCTGGAATTTATCGCCGACGACGAGCTGTTGGAGGTTACGCCGAAATCCTTGCGTATCAGAAAACGTATTTTGGACAGCGAACTTCGCGCAAAAGCACGATTTAAAGAAAAAAACAAACAGTAAACGGCGCGTGGAATGCAAAGGAAAAGGATTTGGGATACCGAGTCCTTTTTTCGTAGAATAAAGTCCAAAAAAGCTTATTAAAGATAAAAATTTTCGATATAATGCAACAAAACGGCGATTTCAAAAGTTTAATATACGTCGGAAAAGACAAAGGAGGACGGGCGACCCGTGACCGTATTAAACAAAAGAAAAAGCAATCGTCCGTAACGGAGGAAAAAATGAACGGAACGGAAACGGATAAACTTCTTGTTCTGATATCGGGGGGAGATAACGCGGCTTTCGAAGAGCTGTATTTGCGCACGAAGCGGGGCGTTTTTGCTTTTCTGTATACATATCTGCACGATGTGGCGGACACGGAAGACGCCATGCAGACGGTGTATTTGAAAATAAAGACGAGTATTGCAAGCTATCGGAGGGGAACCAACGGGCGGGCGTGGATCTTACAGATAGCAAAGAACCACGCGCTTAACGTCCTGCGGCAGAAAAAGCGGGCCGTCAGCCTGGACGATGCGCCCGAGATCGCGGTACGTCCCGAAGAAGATCACGGCGTCACCGAACTCATGCAAAGGCTTTTGTCTGAAGACGAACAACGCATCGTTACGTTGCACGTGCTTTGGGATTATAAGCATCGCGAGATCGCGGAAATGCTTTCCCTGCCCACGGGTACGGTCACTTCAAAATACAAACGCGCGATAGAAAAATTGCGGAACGCGTTAAAGGAGGTGGAACAATGAAATTCAAAAAAAACGATTTTAAAAATAAATGGTTGGAAGAGTTGGATACGCTTGTTCCCGAACTCCGCGAGGACGTGAAAAAGGCGGCTATCCCCGTTGCGGAAAAGAACGAAACGGAAATAATAACGAAAACGCCGACCTTCTTCAATCGCGCAAAGGAATGGCTTTTCTCGCATCGGAAACGCGCCTTTGCCTGTGGTGCGGCTTGTGTGGCGGTGGTGATCGCGCTGTCGGTAACGTTGCCTTTCCTTTTTAAAGGCTCGTCTATCACGCAAGCTTCCGCCGAGGTTATCGCATTGGAGATCAATCCCGGCGTGGTGTTTTCCGTGGATAAAAAGGGGATCGTGACCGAGGTTGCGGCTACCAATACCGACGCGGACGTGATCTTGTCCGACGAAAAACGAGTGGCGGAGCTGGAGGGCAGACCTGTTGCGGCGGCGGTGAAAACGTTTGTTGATTATGCGGCACGTTTAGGGTATCTTGATTTTTCGGGGCGCGAGGCGATCCGCATGACTTCCTGTTTGGAAAACGGACGGTTGGAAAACGTCGGGGGTGCGCTGAAAGGATATTTTCTCGAAAAAGGCGCGTATATAGCCGTTGTGACAGAGCCCGTTTCTCCAAAACAGTTTCTTCAAGGGCTGGGCGTCGAAAATGTGACGGAGAGTGAGAGCGTGGCGCTGGACGAGGTCGTGAAAACCGTTTGCGCTATGCCTACAACGTACGCGCAACGCATGGCGGAGATATGTTCTTTGAAAGAACTGCAAACGATCTATCGGGAGGAGGCGCAAGCCTATCTGAAGGCGAATCTGGAAGCGGATCTTCGAAAACTGAAGGAGAACGAGGAAACCGTGAATAAACTTGTCGATTTGAACGATAGGATATCACAGCACGACGACAACCCTCATTTTCTTATTTCTAATGATTACTGGTCGGTGATGGAGTGTACTTCTTTGCTTTGCGGTAACAAGCACGATCCTTATACGCAGGAATTTTCCGCGTTGCTTCAAGAAATGAAAACGGCGTTATATCAATATAAGGAAAAATACGGCGTTGCCATTGAGAGCGAGTTGCAGTTATGGAGCGTATGGGGGGAGCAACAGGTGAAAAACCTGCAGAGGTTAATCGAAGTTTTGGCGGATTTCTCTTTAGAAGCTGTAAAAGTAAATTTTAACTTTCTTTCCGATTTGTTGCAGGTCATCGGCGTGGATATTTCACATTGGGAAAAACTGTTCGATCTTCCCGAAACGGTAGAGGAATATCTTGCGGAGACCAAAGAATGTGCGACGGCATTGTTTGAAACGCTTCTCGCGGAAGGTCGGGCGGTGTACGAAGAAACGCGGGAGGCGATCCTCGAGGCAGATTACGATAACTATATCGCCGATCTGATCGCCGAATATGGTTCGCTTACCGGTTATTGGGCTGCGTTGAAAAAATAAATTTCAAAAAAATTTTAAAATCATGCAACAAAACGCAGCAGGACTGTGTTTAATAGGTACAAAGACAAAAACAAAGCGAGGTATCATCTTATGAAAAAGAATAATATCAGATCGATCGTCGGCGTTTTCTGCGCAATGCTCATGGGTGCGTCTTTCGTGGCTTGCAAAGACGATTCCGCAAACACGGAAACCAAGACGGTCATGAACGTGTCTCTCAATCCACAGGTGGAATTCGTCCTCGATGCAAACAACAAGGTACTCAGCGTCAACGCGCTCAATGAAGAAGGCAATCTTATCATCAGTGCGGAAGCGTTCGAAAACGTGGATGGAAAAACGGCAGAAGAAGCCGCGGCGCTGTTTGTCGAGGTGTCTGCGGAAACGGGTTATCTTGTTTCGGGCAGCGTTAAGGCGGGCGAAAACGAGATCAACGTTTCTTTTTCGGGCGATACGCAAAAGGCAAAAGAGATCTATAACAACGTAAAAAACAAGATTGACGAATATCTTTCCGAAGAAAATATCACCGCAACGCTGAAACAGGCGGCGGCGATCACCGAAGCGCAGCTCGAGGCTCTCGTTGCCGAATGCGCGCCTTATCTCGAGGCGGCAGAGGTTAAAGCGCTTGAGTATATGGAGCTGGTGGAAACCCTTTACGAATCGAGAAAGGAGACTGCGGATATGTATTCGCAACAGCTGAAAAACGCTTATTACGAAGCAAAAGCGTTTGCTTTGGAACAGGTGGAGCTGGAAACGCTGAAAGGGCATCTGAATACGATCCAGAAGCTTGCGTTCGAAAGTCTTAACGGCGCGTATACGCTCGCTGTGGATCTGATCGAAACGACCCGCGAGAGTATGCTTGTTAGCGAAAACAGTCCCTATCAGTTTGCTTTAAAGAGTTTCCGTGAGGTGAAAACGGAATATCTCAATTATAGAAATCAGATCTCCGTCGGAGAGCTCGAAGTGACGGTTGAAGTAACGGCGCAGCTTGAAGACTATGAAGAGCTGGTCGCCAAGGCGGAAGAAGCGCTTTTGAAGGCGGGTGAGGACGCGAATTCGGCGCTTGACGAACTGAAAACGGCGATGAAAGAGAAATACGATGCGATCATAGCGCTGCTGGAAGAATATTCGATCAAGGTGAACGAGTATGCAGAAGAAATCTCTGTAAAGCAGACGGCGGCGTTGGAAAGTTTCTTCACGAAATTCGAAGCGGACTACGCAGACGCAAAGGCGGCGGCTATCGAGGGCTGGAACAATATGAAAGACCGGCTCGGAAAAGCGGAAAGCGCCGAATAAGCGTTTACTTAAAAAGCTTACAGCATATCGTTAACCTCCATAGAGACGATTGAACCGATAAAGCCCGAGGACGTTTTGTCCTCGGGCTTTTCGTGCTTGTGATGCCGCTACGGCGTATGACGGGTATGGATATGGCGCGGATAGGGAAGGCGCGTTTTGTCTTTCGCAAAAATTTTTGACACGTTTTGTGACAATTGGATTATTTTGGCTTATTTTATGTTAAAATGTTTTCATAAATATATCTATAACTAAAAACGTATGATTGATTTCGAGGTCGTAAGGTCAATCTGTCATACCGGCCGAGCGATAGCGAGTGGAGCGTATCTCTTAAAAAAATAAGCGAGAAAAAGAAATGCAACTCGCAGTCGAAAAACAGACTTTATAACACGGACGAGTACTTGGATATTATCGAGATCGGCGCAAGAGAATACGGAAAGCCTTCGGCGAGCGGCGAAAAACCTGTTGATATAGCAGCAGACGTGCCAAACGAGCTTATTCGGAAAAGTGTGCACACTTCGGCTTTCGGCATATACGCGTGTGTAATGCGTGTGCGTGTATATAATATATTATGGAAGGAGGAAGGTATAACCGCGTCGAAAAAGGGGAATAAGAAAAGCGAAAACCAATAAAAAACAAAGAAAAACAAGAAAATTTTAAATTTTTTCAAAAAAGTTAAAAAAAGTTGGCTCAAACGCTTGACTTATCTTTTATGATTTGGTATTATATTTAGGCTGTGTAATAACGCGTATGTATAGGGTTGATACGGGAAGTTACTGAAATCCAAGGCAAAAGCCGCTTTGGCAGATAATTTCCGTTGACAAAAGTGGGGGCTTGACTCCTGCGACTAACCGAGGCTTTGCGTAGGAACGCTCGGGACCAAAATGAGTGTTTTTATTTTGCAAAAGACTCGATACACACGGATATGTTGATGCAGCAAATAAAACGTTAGTATAAACAATACAAGGAGTAACAAAAACATGGCAGTACAGAAAATCAGAATCAAGTTGGCGGCTTATGATCACGAACTCGTAGACGAAGCGGCAAGCCGTATCGTTGAAACGATGAAAAAGAGCGGCGCGAAGATCTCCGGCCCTATTCCTCTTCCCACGGAAAGAGAGATCGTGACCATCCTTCGTTCCCCCCACAAGTATAAAGATTCCCGTGAACAGTTCGAAATGAGAACGTACAAGAGAATCATCGATATCTATTCCCCCAACGCGAAGCTTCTCGATTCGATCCACCTCCCCGCAGGCGTCGACATCAAGATCAAGCTCTAATCATCAAATTTGCCGAGAAATACTTTCAAAGGTATTCGAGAATAAAAAATTTTAAGGAGTGAACTTTATCTATGAATAAAGCAATCATCGGACGCAAAGTCGGGATGACCCAGATCTTTGCAGAAGACGGGAAGATGATCCCCGTCACGGTAGTGGAAGCAGGTCCTTGCCCCGTTGTTCAGGTGAAAACGGTTGCAAACGACGGTTACGCGGCGCTGAAGCTCGGTTTTATCGAAGTAAGCGAAAAGGCTTTGACGAAGCCCGAACTCGGTCAGTTTAAGAAAGCCGGCGTAAAACCCCACAAGGTGTTGAAAGAGATCAGAGTGGCAAACGCTGAAACTTTCACGGTAGGCGCAGAACTCAAAGCTGACGTATTTGCGGCAGGGGACAAGGTTGACGTATCGGGCGTGACGAAAGGTCATGGTTTCACGGGCGTTATCAAGAAGTGGAATCAGCACAGATTGAAGATGACGCACGGTACCGGCCCCGTACACAGAGAACCCGGTTCTATGGGTCCCATCAGCTCCCCGTCGAGAGTCTTCAAAAACAAGCATCTCGCAGGTCAGTACGGTGTGGATAACGTAACCATTCAGAATCTCGAGGTCGTACGTGTAGATCTGAACAGAAACGCGATCCTCATCAAGGGCGCGATCCCCGGACCTAAGGGCAGCATCGTTACCATCGCGGACAGCGTTAAGAGCAAATAAGGAGAGTGACAGACAATGGCAGCTATTAAAGTATTGAATATGAAGGGCTCCGAAGTCGGTAGCATCGAACTTAACGACAACGTTTTCGGTGTTGAATACAACGAGCCTTTGATCCATCAGGCAGTCGTTACCCGTCTTGCAAACGAAAGACAGGGTACAAAATCCACCCTCACGAGAACGGAAGTAAGAGGCGGCGGTATCAAACCTTGGAGACAGAAAGGTACGGGTCGTGCCCGTCAAGGTTCCATCCGTGCTCCCCAGTGGATCAAGGGTGGCGTAGTGTTCGCTCCCAAATCTCGCGACTTCTCCAAGAAGATGAACGTGAAAGCGAAGAGAGCGGCTCTTCTGTCCGCGCTTTCCAAGAAAGTGGCAGACGGCGAATTCATCGTTGTGGACGAGCTGACAGTTTCCGCTCCCAAGACGAAGGAGATGGCGGCGTTCGCAAAAGCGCTCGGTCTGGATAAGACGGCGCTTGTGGTTATGGACAACAACGACATCAACGTGATCCGCGCGGCGGCTAACCTTCCCAAGTTGGCAACGTTGCCCCTTGCGCAGCTGAGCACCTACGAAGTTGTCGTAAACAGCAAGATCGTTATGACGAAAGCAGCTGTTGAGAAATTCCAGGAGGTAAATGGCTAATGTTTGCAGAGGATATCATCATCAGACCCGTCCTCACCGAAAAGGGCTACGACGGGATCGCCGACAAGAAATATACGTTCATCGTAAAGAAGGACGCAAACAAGACCCAGATCAAATTGGCAGTCGAAAAGATTTTCGGCGTTAAGGTTGCAAGCGTGAATACCGTTACCTGCAAAGGTAAGCTCAAGAGAATGGGCAGACACGAAGGTTACACCCCCGACCGCAAGAAAGCGATCGTAACCTTGAAAGAAGACAGCAAAACCATCGAGTTTTTTGACGCGTTGAGCTAATCAGGAGGAGAGACAGAAATGGCTATTAAATCGTATAAACCTACGTCGGCCGGTCGTCGTTTTGTAACGGTTCTGACCAACGACGATCTGACGGTCGGCGCTAAGCCCGAAAGATCCCTGTTGCACGACCAGCGTCACAGCGGTGGCCGTAACAACTTGGGTAGAATCACCACCAGACACATCGGCGGTGGAAACCGCAGAAAATATCGTATCATCGATTTCAAGAGACAGAAGGACGATATTCCCGCAACGGTCAAGAGTATTCAGTATGACCCCAACCGCAGCGCGCACATCGCATTGATCGTGTATGCGGACGGCGTTAAGTCGTACATTCTTGCTCCCGTAGGTCTCAACGTAGGGGATAAGATTATGAGCGGCGTAAACGCAGATATCAAAGTCGGCAACACGCTTCCTCTTGAGAACATTCCCGTAGGTACGATGGTACACAACATCGAGCTCACCCCCGGCAAGGGCGGTCAGATCGCAAGAAGCGCAGGTATCTCCGCGCAGATCATGGCTGTGGAAGGCAAATATGCGACTATTCGTATGCCCAGCGGCGAAATGAGATACGTGCTTTTGAAATGCCGCGCTACGATCGGTCAGGTCGGCAACGTCGATCACGAGCTCGTATCCCTCGGTAAAGCAGGTAAAGCAAGATACCTCGGTCTCAGACCTGAAGTAAGAGGTTCGGTAATGAACCCCGTTGACCATCCCCATGGCGGTGGTGAAGGTAAGTGTCCTATCGGTCACGCAGGTCCTTTGACTCCTTGGGGTAAACCCGCTCTTGGTTACAAGACGCGTAAGAAGAAGAATGCAACCAACAAGTTCATTCTCAAGAGAATTAACTAATCGGAGGATCGAAAAATGTCAAGAAGCGTTAAGAAAGGACCTTACGTCGAAGCGAAACTTCTCAGCCGTATTCAGGCTATGAACGCTGCGAACGAAAAGAAAGTTATCAAGACCTGGTCGAGAGCATCTACCATTTTCCCCGATTTCGTAGGTCACACGATCGCGGTATACGACGGACGCAAGCACGTTCCCGTATACGTAACGGAAGATATGATCGGCTGCAAGCTCGGTGAGTTTGCTCCCACGAGAACCTTCCACGGACACACGGCGAAAACGACGAGCACCAAATAAGGAGAAATAAGAAATGGCAAGTAACATGAAGAAAAAGACGGAAAGGGTTGCAGAAAACAAAGAAAAGCGCCCTTACGCAGTTGCTAAATATATCAGAGTTTCGCCTTACAAAGTGAGAACGGTTCTCGCTTTGATTCGCGGTAAGAGCTACAAAGAAGCGAAAGCGATCCTCGATTACAGTGTAAACGGCAGCGCGCTTGCGGTAAAGAAAGTTCTTATGTCCGCAGGAGCAAACGCAGAACACAACATGGGTATGGACAAGGAAGACCTGTACGTTGCAGAATGCTATGCAGACGGCGGTCAGATGCTTAAGAGAATGCAGCCCGTCTCCAAAGGCAGAGGGCATGCGATCCTTAAGAGAACCAGCCACATCACGGTTATTTTGGACGTTAAGAAATTGGAAGGAGAGAACGAATAATGGGACAGAAAGTTAATCCTCACGGTCTGAGAGTCGGCGTTATCAAAGATTGGAATACCACTTGGTATGCAGATAAGAAAGAATTCTCGAAGTTTCTGAAAGAAGACAACGTTATCCGTACTTTCCTTAAGAAGAAGTACTATTCCGCGGCGATCAGCAAGATCCTCATTGAAAGAGCGGCTGCAAGAATCGTCGTGACCGTTTACACGGCTCGTCCCGGCGTTATCATTGGTAAAGCGGGCAGCGAAGTGGAAATCATCAAGAAAGACCTTGCGAAGCTTACGAACGGCAAAGCGATCAGCATCAATATTACGGAAGTAAGAAAGCCCGATTGCGACGCGCAGCTCGTAGCGGAAGGCGTTGCGGCACAGCTTGAAAAGCGTATGTCGTTCAGACGTTGCATGAAGCAGGCGATCGGTCGCTCGATGAGAGCAGGCGTTAAAGGTATCAAAATGATGGTCAGCGGCCGTCTTGACGGCGCAGAAATCGCAAGAAGCGAACAGTATCACGAGGGATCGATTCCTCTTCAGACGCTTCGTGCGGACATCGATTACGGCTTTGCGGAAGCGCACACCACGTTCGGTATGATCGGCGTTAAGTGCTGGATCTATAAAGGCGAAGTGATCAAGAGCGCTAAGAAGGCTGTCAATGAAGGAGGCGAACTGTAATGTTAATTCCTAAAAGAGTAAAAAGACGTAGACAGCATCGCGGTACGATGAAAGGTAAGGCAACGAAGGGCAATGTGATCGCATACGGCGAATACGGCCTTGTATCGGAAGAACTCGGCTGGATCAAATCCAACCAGATCGAAGCTGCCCGTATCGCAATGACGAGATTCATCAAGCGTGGCGGTAAAGTATGGATTGACATCTTCCCCCACAAGCCCATCACGAAGAAGCCTGCTGAAACCCGTATGGGTTCCGGTAAAGGTTCCGTCGAATACTGGGTAGCAGTCGTTAAACCCGGCCGCGTAATGTTTGAAATGGCGGGTGTAAGCGAAGAAGTAGCGAGAGAAGCTATGCGTCTTGCGTCGCACAAGCTTCCCGTAAAGTGCAAGTTTGTTAAGAAAGAGGTCGTAGAGGCAACGCCCGAAACGGCAGAAGGCGGTGAACAATAATGAAAGCTAAAGAAGTTAAAGAAATGACCAGCGAAGAGCTTGTAAATAAGCTTGCAGAGCTGAAGAGCGAACTTTTCAACCTTCGTTTCCGTTTGGCGTCCGGCCAGCTTGAAAACCCTGTTTCCATCAGAACCTGCAAGAGAGACATCGCGCGTGTGAACACGGAGATCCGTGCGAGAGAGCTCAAGGCGTAACATCGGAGGACAACAATCATGGAAAGAAATTTGAGAAAAGAAAGAGTCGGGATTGTCGTTTCCGATAAGATGGATAAGACGGTCGTTGTCTTGGTCAGCGACAAGAGCAAACATCCGCTTTACAAAAAGACGATCACGACGAGTAAAAAGTATAAAGCGCACGACGAAGCAAACGAATGCGGCGTAGGCGATAAAGTAAGAATCGTCGAGACGAGAAAGCTCAGCAAGGACAAGAATTGGAGAGTTGCTGAGATCGTCGAGAAAGCTAAGTAATTATAAGGAGAGTAAAAAGTTATGATACAACCTCAGACGAGATTGAAAGCAGCTGATAACAGCGGCGCAAAAGAACTGATGTGTATTAGAGTATTAGGCGGCTCCTTCCGTAAGACGGGCAACATCGGCGACGTAATCGTAGCATCCGTTAAGACGGCTACCCCCGGCGGCGCAGTGAAAAAAGGCGACGTTGTAAAGGCAGTCATCGTAAGAAGCGCTAAAGGCATCAGAAGAGCAGACGGTACGTTTGTCAGATTCGACGACAACGCAGCCGTGATCATCGATAACCAGAAGCAACCCAAGGGCACGCGTATCTTTGGGCCGATCGCGAGAGAATTGAGAGATAAAGATTATATGAAGATTATCTCCCTTGCTCCCGAAGTTCTGTAATTGTCAGGAGGACTAAAACAATGAACGTAAAAGTAAATGATAACGTACTTGTAATTGCCGGTAAAGACAAAGGCGTACAGGGAAAAGTCCTTGCCACGTCCCCCAAAGCAAATACGGTAACGGTAGAAGGTGTTCGTATTCAGAAGAAGCATCAGAAAGCGCGCAAAGCGAACGAAACGAGTAAGATCACAGAAGTTCCCGGTGCGATCGACGCTTCCAACGTAATGGTCGTTTGCCCTGCTTGCGGTAAGGCAACGAGAGTAAAGCACGCAGAAGTAGACGGCAAGAAAGTTCGCGTTTGCAAATGCGGCGCGGTTCTCGACAAGGCATATTCGAAGAAAGCAGCAGTGAAAGCGGCTGCGGCAGCAGAAGAAGCACCTAAGAAGAGAACGAGAAAGCGTGCGGCAAAGACCGAGACCACGGAAAACAACTAACGAGGTAATGCAAAATGGCTGAGAAAGTTTATAAAAACAGAGTAAAAGAAAAGTACGAAAAAGAAGTAGTACCTTATCTTATGCAGAAATTCGGATACAAATCCGTAATGCAGTGCCCTAAGCTTGTTAAAATTGTTATCAACACGGGTCTTGGCGACATTAAAGATAACGCGAAATCCATTCAGATCACCGAAAATGAGATCAAGCAGATCTCTGGTCAGCAACCCATCTTGACGAAGGCGAAGAAATCCGTCGCAAACTTCAAGGTAAGAGAAGACCAGACCGTCGGTATCAAGGTAACCCTTCGCGGCGAAAGAATGTACAATTTCTATGACAAGTTCGTTTCCATCGCACTTCCCAGACTTCGCGACTTCCGCGGTGTATCTGACAAAGCGTTCGACGGACGCGGCAACTACTCGGTAGGTTTGAAAGAACAGCTGATCTTCCCCGAAATCACGTACGATCAGGTAGAAAAGATCAGAGGTATGGACGTAGCGATCGTTACGACGGCAAACACCGATGAAGAGGCAAGAGAGTTGCTTAAAGCACTCGGTATGCCTTTCAAGAAGTAAGGAGAAACGAACATGGCAAAGAAATCAATGATCAATAAACAGCAAAAGACGCCTAAGTTCTCTACGAGAGCTTATACGAGATGCACCATCTGCGGAAGACCTCATGCAGTATTGAGAAAGTACGGTGTTTGCCGTATTTGCTTCCGTAACCTTGCGTACAAGGGAGAAATTCCCGGCGTTAAGAAGTCGAGCTGGTAATAGGAGTTAAAAACAATGACAGATCCTATCGCAGATATGCTTACAAGAATTAGAAACGCGATCACGGCTGGTAAGGAAACGGTGGAAATCCCCGCTTCCAACGAAAAGAAAGCTATTGCTGAAATCCTCGCAGTAGAGGGTTGGGTAAAAGACGTTAAAATCGTAGAAGACGGTTATAACGGCAAGATCGCAATCACGCTTAAATACAATGACAAGAAGTCGGTTATCAGCGGCTTGCAAAGAGTTTCCAAGCCCGGCTTGCGTACGTATGCAGGTGTAGATAACATGCCCAGAGTCCTTGGCGGTTTCGGAACGGTTATCCTTTCCACGAACAAGGGTATCATGACGGGTAAGAAAGCGAAGGCAGCTAACGTTGGTGGCGAAGTCCTTTGCTACATCTGGTAATAGGGAGGTAATGGACAATGTCGAGAATCGGTAAAATGCCCATCGCGCTTCCCGCAGGCGTAACGGTAGATTTCAAAGACGGTATCGTAACGGTTAAAGGCCCCAAGGGTACTTTGACGAGAGAAATCGTCGGCAACATCGGCGTTGAA
>JBGVRF010000033.1:0-3235 GCA_045128175.1 Candidatus Scatosoma sp. | reverse complement strand
TATTTACGGTCTGTATACGACTACGGCGAAACAGGACTTTTTCGAGAGCATCGGACATTCGTTCGTGTACTCGTGGAAAATCGGGGGGACGGTGTTGCGGTCACTTGGGGAGTTGTTGACGGGCAAGCTGGGGCTGGATGCGATGGGAGGCCCGATCACGACCATCAAGATCACTTCCGAAGCGGCGTCAAGCAGTCTGCTGTCTTTTCTGAATATAGCGGCGTTCATTGGTGTGAACCTGGCTGTGTTCAATTTGTTGCCCGTACCTGCGCTGGACGGATGCAAGGTCATTTTCTGTATTATTGAATGGATCCGCAAAAAGCCGATCAATCGTAAAGTGGAAACAATGATCCATTTTATCGGTATCATTTTCTTGTTTGGTTTTGCCATTCTTGTCGACCTTTTACAGCTGTTTTGACCGCGTTCCGCTGGACCAACGTTCCGTTGGATCTAGTCGGGAAGTCAAGAAACTCAGTTTCTTGCGGGTGTGGGCAGAGCCCACAAAAATAAGCCCCATAAAGCAAGGCTTTGCCTTGCACCCCCACGCCGTCGGGCGTTGCGGGGGGCTGAGGGCAGCCCGCCCTACAAAAACTCTCACGCCGACAGGCGTCAACGACGAAGTCGCCCAAGTCAAAAATCTTTTTATAAAATTTTTCAAGAAAATCGCAACTGTCAAGTAAAAATGCTTGACAGTTCCTTTTTTATAGGGTATAATAGACAACGGAAAACCAAGGAGGACAGTGATGAAAGAGAATGATATGCGTTTTCTGCAGCTTTGGGATTTGTATTCACCGTTGTTGACGGAAACACAGCAAGAAATTACCGATCTCTATTTCAATTGTGATTTGTCCCTTGGTGAGATCGCCGAACAAAAAGGCGTTTCCCGTCAAAGTGTTTCCGATTGTTTGAATAAATGTCGAAAGCAATTGGAAAAGTATGAGGAAAAACTGAACTTTGCTCAAATTTTAGACGGAGCGGATATTGAACACGTCTTGTCTATGTCGATCGTTGGAAAATGGGTAGATGAAATGCGTGAAAAGTATCCCGCGTTAAAATGTGATCTGGACAGGCTGGAGGAACAACTGACAGAGCTGCAACAGGTGGCTGACGGGGCTGCGTTCGACGAGGAATAGGGTAGGAGTTTTCAATGGCTTTATTCGGTTCATTATCGGAAAGATTAAATCATATATTTTCAAAACTGACCAAGCGTGGCAAGCTGACGGAGCTTGAGATCCGCACGGCGATGCGCGAGGTGCGCGTGGCTTTGTTGGAAGCGGACGTCAATCTGAAGGTCGCGAAGAACTTTATCACGGAGGTGTCCGAAAAGGCGGTCGGGCAGGAGATTTTGTCCTCGCTCAACCCTGCGCAACAGGTCATCAAGATCGTCAACGAAGAACTGATCGCGCTGATGGGTTCGAAAAACGCGAAACTGGAGGTTTCTCCGAGACTTCCGACCGTGATTATGATGTGCGGTCTACAAGGCGCGGGTAAGACGACCCTTTGCGGCAAGCTGGCGATGCTTTTGAAAAAACAGGGCAAAAAACCGTTGCTGGTAGCGGGCGATATCTACCGTCCCGCGGCGATCACGCAGTTACAGGTCGTCGGCAAAAACACGCAGACGGAAGTCTTTGAAAAGGGCACGCAGAGCCCTGTGAAGACGGCGCGACAGGCGATCGAATACGCGCGCTCGATGAATTACGATACAGTCATCCTCGATACGGCAGGTCGGTTACAGATCGACGATACGCTGATGCAGGAGCTGGAAAATATCAAAAAGGAAGTGGAAGTAACGGAAACGCTTCTTGTCGTGGACGCTATGACGGGTCAGGAAGCGGTCAATGTTGCGGAAACGTTCAACGCGAGGTTGGACGTAACGGGTGTGATTCTGACCAAGCTTGACGGCGATACGCGTGGCGGCGCATGTTTGTCCATTAAGGCGGTAACGGGAAAGCCCATCAAATTCATCGGCGTCGGCGAAAAGATGACCGATCTCGAGCCCTTCTACCCCGAGCGTATGGCGTCGCGCATCCTCGGCATGGGCGACGTACTGTCGTTGATAGAAAAGGCGCAGCAGGCGATCACCGAAGAAGACGCAATGAAGATGCAGAAAAAGATGCTGGCGAACAGCTTCACGCTCAATGATTATCTCGAACAGTTTTCGATGATGAAGAAAATGGGCGGTGCGTCGGCGATGCTTTCGATGTTGCCGGGCGCAGGCAAGCTTAAGGTCAACGAGGGCGACATCGACGAAAAGCGTATCGAACGCACGAAGGCGATGATCCTGTCCATGACCCCGCAGGAACGCGACAATCCCTCGATCATCGACAGCAAGAGAAAACGCCGTATCGCGGCGGGCTCGGGCACAACCGTGCAGGAGATCAACCAGCTTTTGAAACAGTTTGAACAAACGAAGATGCTGATGAAGCAGTTGAAGGGGAATAAGGGTAAATTCCGTTTACCTTTCTGAAAAACGACGCATATGGTTCGCGCTGCTTTGTCGGGCTTGCGCTTTTCTCGCTCGTGTACAGGCGTACATCTCCCTTCGAAAATGCTCGCCTTTCGCGCATTGCTCGCATCTCCGCCGTTTTTCTTCGCTCCGGTTGAGTGAGGGCGGCGAAAATCAAACTTTATTATGCATTATGCTAAAAACAGCGAAAGCTGTAAAAATAGGAAAAAAATATTTTTAAGATACTTTGGAGGTATTTATTATGGTTAAAATGAGACTTTTCAGAATGGGCGACAAAAAGAACCCTATCTACCGTGTAGTTGTTGTTGACAGCAGAAAAGCTGCAACCGGCGAATATATCGACTGCGTTGGTCATTACAGACCTACCTGCGATCCCATAGAACTGACGATCGACAACGCAAAGGCGCAGGAATGGCTTGCAAAAGGCGTTCAGCCCACTGAAACGGTCAAGAATCTGCTTGTTAAAGCGGGCGCGATCGAAAAGAGCTCGAAGCTCAGCCCTTCCAAGACCAAAGGCAAAAAATCCAACAAATAATTAAAGCGCGTCGTCTTTCGGGCGCGAAGCGTTTTTGTAAGGCGGACCACTATCAACAGGAGGCATATGTATGCTGGAGCTTATTAAATACATTGTCGGACAATTTGCGGAAGACAAGGAAAACGTCGAATATCAGGTCAAGGAAAAGGACCGCGTGATCGAGGTTACCGTTGTGCTTTCTTCTTCGGACATGGGTAAGGTGATCGGCAAGCAGGGTAAGATCGCAAAAGCGA
>JBGVRF010000032.1:0-4408 GCA_045128175.1 Candidatus Scatosoma sp. | reverse complement strand
ACGGATAAACTCTTCGATGATCGTCGGATTTTCGGGATTATCAAACGCCATCACGCCGCTTGGACGGAGCAACAGACAGCCGTAATACGCGCCCACCTTTCGTTTGATCGGATTGACGACCGCTTTTTTGATGTTGTCGAAGCCAACGACGTTTTTCAGCATTTCGAGATAGTGAAGGACTTCCGTTTCTCCTTTATACGGCTCGTCGAGCTTCAAATAATTATTCGCACGGAAGCAGATGTCCTCATTCGTCTTCATATCTTCGTTTGCGCGCTTGATCACGTTATGACAAGCCGAGCAAAGGGTGAGGAGCTTCCCGCCGTGATGCTTTGCGTAATCCAGCGCGCGAATCGCCGAAAGCTTGGTCGCGATCTCGTCCGCGCCCATTTTGTACACGGCGCCGCAACATTGCCAATTTTCGATTTCCTCCATTTCTACGCCCAAAGCCTTGGCGCAAAGACGAGCGGTTACGTCCAGTTCTTTCGCCTTGGTCCTGAGCGTACAGCCGGGATAATAACTGATTTTCATAACTATACGCTACCTTTGTAGAATTGTATTCACTTATTTCTGCGGATATGCCATTTCTTCGGGACGGAATACTTCGTCGAATTTTTCCGCCGTAAGGAATCCGAGCGCCACGCACGCCTCTTTGAGCGAGATATTTTCCTTGTACGCCTTCTTCGCTGTCTTTGCCGCATTTTCATATCCGATATACGGATTGAGCGCAGTGACAAGCATCAAAGAGTTATACAGGTTGTGATGCATCTTTTCCTTATTCGCCTTAATACCCGTTACACAGTTCGCTTCAAACGACGTGATCCCATCCGCAAGCAAACGTACCGATTGCAGGAAATTATAAATAATAACGGGCATAAATACGTTGAGCTCGAAATTTCCCTGCGACGCACCCATACCCACCGCAACGTCGTTTGCCATTACCTGCACGGCAACCATCGTCATCGATTCACATTGCGTGGGATTTACCTTGCCGGGCATGATCGAAGAACCAGGTTCGTTTTCGGGAATGAAAATTTCTCCCAGACCGTCGCGCGGGCCGCTTGCCAACCAACGCACGTCGTTTGCGATCTTCATCAGGTTGCAAGCCAACGCTTTGAGAGCTCCGTGCGCAAACACCAGCTCGTCTTTCGAAGTCAACGCGTGATACTTATTCGCCGCGGTCACAAACGCTTTACCCGTAAGCGCGGAGACCTGCGCAGCAACCTCTTCCGCAAAGCCTTTGGGCGCGTTCAGTCCCGTACCGACTGCCGTACCGCCAAGCGCGAGTTCTTTCAAACCGGGCAAAGCAAGCTCAAGTTGCGCCTTTGTCTTTTCGATCATATTTCTCCAGCCGCTGATCTCCTGCGAAAATGCAATGGGAACCGCGTCCTGAAGATGCGTTCTGCCGCTCTTGACGATCCCTTCGTTTTCCACTTCCAAGCGTTTGAGGGTAGCAATCAGCTTATCCATTGCAGGGAATAAGCTGTCCTCAATCGCCACGACCGCCGCGATATGCATCGCCGTGGGGAAAGTATCGTTTGAGCTTTGGCTCTTGTTAATGTCGTCATTGGGATGCAACAGTTTTTTACCTGCGATCTCGTTACCGCGATTCGCAATAACTTCGTTCGCGTTCATATTTGACTGCGTACCGCTACCCGTCTGCCATACGACAAGCGGGAAATGCCCGTTCAGCTCGCCTGAGATCACCTCTTCGCAAGCCGCGCAGATCGCGTCCTTCTTTTCTTCGGGAAGCTTGCCGAGCTTGCAGTTCGCAAGCGCCGCAGCCTTTTTAAGGATACCAAACGCGTGCGTGATCTCACGAGGCATTATTTCACCGCCGATGCGGAAGTTCTGATAGCTTCTCTGCGTCTGCGCCGCCCAATATCTGTCCGCGGGGACTTGCATTTCCCCCATTGTATCTTTTTCAATGCGATATTCCATTTTCTTTTTCTCCGATCAAATTTCGATCTGCGCGATAACGCTCTTCAACACTTCTGCGCTGTGCTTCATCTTTTCAACCTCTTCATCGGAAAGCTTGGGCGTGAGCGTCGTCACAATGCCTTCGCCACTGATCGCGCAAAGAGTCGACAAAGCAACGTCGGAAATGCCGTATTCCCCTTCAAGCACCGTCGATACGGGAAGAATGGTGTACGCGCTGGAATAGATGCTGTTTACGATCTGCGTTACACAGGATGCGATGCCGTAAAAAGTTGCGCCCTTGCCCGCAATGATCTTTCCGCCCGATTTCTTCACGTATTCTTCCACTTCTTCATGCGTGTAAGGCGTGACCTTCAAGACGCTCTTATCCGTCAACGTATTTTCGTATTCCGCAAGAGGAATACCGGAAATATCCGCCGTGGACCAAGCCACAAACGAAGAATCGCCGTGTTCGCCGAGAACATAAGCGTGTACCTGCTTCTGATTGACCGAATACAACTCGGAAAGGCGCGTTCTCAAACGGATGCTGTCCAAAGTCGTCCCCGTACCGATCACACGGTTTTTAGGTACGCCCGTGATCTTGCAGAAAACATACGTAAGCACGTCTACGGGGTTTGCAACGAACAGATACAACGCGTCGGGCGCGTATTTTACGATCTGCGGAGCAATGCTCTTGAGAATGTTTACGTTCGTCTGTGTAAGATCGATACGTGATTGACCAGGTTTTCTGCCGACCCCCGAAGTAACGATGACGATATCCGAGCCCACCGCATCTTCATACGTACCGCAATAGATCTTCGCGGGAGAAAGATACGGCGTAGCCTGTAAAATGTCCATCGCTTCGCCTTGTGCCTTCGCCTCGTTTACGTCGATCAACACGATCTCCGCCACCGAACCCGTTGCCACCAACGTGTACGCAACGGTAGCGCCAACCGAACCTGCGCCGATAATAGTAACTTTGTTGTTCATATTTTCATCTCCGTCTGTGATTTTTTCCAGCTTCTACCGCTCTTTTTTCAAAAGAAACGGTCACGCACAAAAAGGCACAATCGCCCATTCATACTATTTTATTATACCATACTTTTTTCTAAATAACAAATACTTGAACCGCTTGTACACAAATTTCAAATCGCTAAATCGATAAATTTTTATCTTTTATGTACTTTTACGGCGTTTCAAAAGCAAAAAACCCCGCTTATAAAAACAGCGAGGTCATTTTTATAAAATTTTCCGATCAATCTTCCGTAAACGCTTTTACCAGCACGATACCGCCTTCGACCACCGTAAGGAGACCACTGACGACAAAGATCCAATCTACCGTTTTACCTTGGTTGAACAACAATAAGATGCCGATCACGATAAAGATCGCAGGCATAGCATATTCTAACGCTGTCTGCCAAAAGGTAAAACAGCGCACTCTGTTTTTGATCTTGTCATAAAGAAGCAGTACGCCTGCGATAAGAAGTAGCGCCGCAACGCAGTATAACACTACGGTCACAATGATCCAACCGCAAATGATAATGAGTGCGCCAACAACGATCTTTACCACCGCCGGCGGGATCAGCTTGTTGATGACGTCGATAGCGCCAAGCACGATCAGCCCGATACCGGCGATCGTCAAAACGATCTGCACAAAATTCGCTCTTAAAACGATCAGCAATACGCCGAGCGTCAACGTAAGAACAGCCGATATGATCTTTTCCGATTTTTTCACTTAAAATTTTACCTCTGTCCGACTTTTATTTGTGAGGGCAAATCACTGCTATGCGGATATACCCACCCGCAAGCCTCGTCTGCATTTTACTGTATCTGTGCCCTGCGCGGGCGCAAGGATACGATTCGTCTTTGTTGCAATCTCCGCAAAATTCGTACGTGCCACATTTATCTTCTCCCGCCAGAATGCTGTCAAACCATTTAACGTCGTCAAATGTCTTCTGCTGACTCTTGAAACTCATAAAAACCGTTCCTCCTTTAGTATATGCTCAGAATATGCTTTTTTGCACAAAAATACATTTCTTCTTTTTTATTATAATAGATTTCGACAATTTTTTCAATAGTTTTTCAATATATTTCCAAATATTTTTTGTTTTTTATGTAAATTTATAAATATGTAAATTTATAAATTAGGCGCACGATGAGATACGCTTTCTATAAATTGTACCTCTCAACCTTCATGATCTATTTAGGCGTACCCAGTCCGAGCAAAGCGAATGTGTTCGGCACTTCCTAAGCACCTCAAAAAAACGGGAACTATAATAAATGTTGTGGTCTAAAAAAGATCACAACATTTATTTTCGGTAATGTCAAGAATTTTGTGTAAACACCTTGTAAATTTTTTGTGATTTAGCTAAATAAATCAGTTAGTTGAGCTTGGGCAAGAGCAAAACCTTTGTGTACGCGTTCATCGCTTTCTCGGTTGTATTCCAACACAAGCCCACAAATAAATCGCTCCAATGAAGCTTCGTTAGGAAAT